>JAHKXX010000101.1 GCA_020627425.1 bacterium | reverse complement strand
GTAAAATAATTCTGGGTGTTTTGGAATAGGTGCAAGTAACGCGATTTAGTGTGATACACCAAGCGGAAAAGACAAATACACTTATTCTCACATCAAAGCAGCGACAAGTGCCGCCCTGTGCGGCACGGCGCGGACGGAGAGGGACAATAAACCCCGCTCGTACGCGTGCCACAAGGTAGGGATACTACCAATTCGAGTGCGCGAATCGACCGCGGAGGCACTCCGCTTGACAGGGGCGGCACGCCGGGGGTATAATTAGGGTGTCGCAGAGGCGATAAATACAGACAGTGATTTAATGAACAATTAAGGAATGGTGGATAAAATGGACGCTGTAAAAAGAATTTTTGTAGAGAAACGCCCCGGCTTTGACGTAGAGGCGCAAAATCTTTCGGCTGACCTTGTAAATACCTTGGGACTTACGGGTATAGAGAATGTCAGGATAATCAACAGATACGATATAAGCGGACTTGATGATGAAAGCTTTGAAAGGGCAAAAAATACCATACTCAGCGAAACAAATGCCGATATGGTCTATGATGAAAAGCTGCCCGAGGATGCAGCTTATAGAGTATTCGCAGTAGAGTACCTTCCGGGTCAGTACGACCAGAGAGCGGACTCGGCTGCACAGTGCGTGCAGCTGCTGACGCAGGGCGAGATACCTACAGTAAAAAGTGCAAAGGTAATAGCAATAAAGGGCAATATAGACGATAACGATTTTAAAAAAATACAGCATTACCTTATAAACCCCGTTGAGTCAAGGGAAGCGTCTCTTGAAAAACCCGAATCGCTGGAGCTTGTTACCGAGGTACCGGCTGATGTAGCAAAGGTCTCGGGCTTTATAAAATGGAACGACGAGGAAATGAAAAAATACTATGGCTCTATGGGCTTTGCCATGACGCTGTCAGACCTTGAGTTCTGCCGCGACTACTTCCGCGATACGGAACACCGCGATCCGACCGTTACAGAGCTGCGCGTTATAGATACCTATTGGTCCGATCACTGCCGTCATACCACCTTCCTTACAAGACTTGAAAAAATAGAAATAGAAAAAGCAGCGATCACCGAGGCTATAGAGGATGCCCTCAGACTTTACTATGAGAGCCGCGACGAAATATACGGAAAGGACAGCAGCCGCGACGTTTCACTGATGGATATGGCTCTTGTTGGTATGAAGCTGCTGAAAAAGCGCGGTATGATCCCCGATCTCGATCAGAGCGACGAGATAAATGCATGCTCTATCGAGGTTCCCGTTACCATAGACGGCAAAACGGAGCAGTGGCTTGTACAATTTAAAAACGAAACTCATAACCACCCCACAGAGATAGAGCCGTTCGGCGGCGCCGCTACATGTCTCGGCGGTGCTATAAGAGATCCTCTCTCGGGCAGAGCGTATGTATATCAGGCAATGAGAGTGACAGGCTCGGGCGACCCGACAGTACCGTTTGAAAAAACAATGGAGGGCAAGCTCCCCTCAAGAAAAATAACCACGGGCGCCGCTCAGGGCTACAGCTCCTACGGTAACCAGATAGGACTTGCGACGGGTCAGGTAACAGAGCTTTATGACCCCGGCTATGTAGCAAAAAGACTCGAGATAGGTGCGGTAATAGGTGCATCTCCGAAGGAAAACGTAGTGCGCGGCGTGCCTGCTCCGGGAGATATAATAGTCCTCCTCGGCGGCAGAACAGGCCGTGACGGTTGCGGCGGTGCTACAGGCTCCTCTAAGGCGCATACAACAGAATCTATAGAGACCTGCGGCGCAGAGGTACAAAAGGGTAATCCTCCCACAGAGAGAAAGATACAGAGACTTTTCAGAAATAAAGATGTTTCTACGCTGATAAAGCGCTGTAATGACTTCGGTGCAGGCGGCGTATGTGTTGCTATAGGCGAGCTTGCGGACGGACTGACCGTAGACCTTGACAAGGTAACAAAGAAATACGACGGACTTGACGGAACAGAGCTGGCTATATCCGAGTCACAGGAGAGAATGGCAGTAGTTCTCGAGCAAAAGGACGTTGACAGATTTATAAAAGAAGCGGATAAGGAAAACCTTGAAGCAACGGCTGTTGCGGTCGTTACCGAAAGCCCCAGACTTACCATGAACTGGAGAGGAAATACCATAGTAGACCTTAGCCGTGAATTCCTCAATACAAACGGCGTTACCCAGACCGCAAGCGCATTTATAGCTTCACCGGACGAAAATGACTGCTATAGAGAGAAAGCTCCGTCAGAGCTTTCGGGTATGGATATATCGGACGCATTCAGAGAGAATATGTCCAGACTACAGGTGTGCTCACAAAAGGGTCTTTGCGAGCGCTTTGACAGCAGTATAGGCGCTGCTACCGTGCTTATGCCCTTCGGCGGCGTTACACAGCTCACCCCCGAGGAGGCTATGGCTGCAAAGATACCGCTTCTTGAGGGCGAAACAGACGACGCTACGGCGATGGCTTACGGCTATATACCGGGTATATCAAAATGGAGCCCGTTCCACGGTGCGGCTTATGCAGTGGTAGAGTCACTGTCAAAGCTTCTTGCTATTGGTGCCGATCCGCTCTGTGCAAGACTTACCTTCCAGGAATATTTCGAAAGACTGCACGACGTTCCGTCACGTTGGGGCAAGCCGGCTGCGGCACTCCTCGGATCGCTGACAGCACAGATAAAGCTCGGTCTGCCGTCAATCGGCGGCAAGGACAGTATGTCCGGCTCGTTTGAAGAGCTTGACGTACCGCCGACACTTGTCAGCTTTGCCGTTGCTATGACAAAGGCTTCAAAGACTGTTTCTGCCGAGTTCAAAAAATCAGGCTCGACTGTTTACTATGTACCCGTTCCCGAGGACAAGAAATCAAAGCTGCCGGATTATGAGGCTTTAAAGAATATGTACCGCGCAGTTTACTGTCTTATGAAGGACGGCAAGGTACTTGCCGCTTCTACGGTAAAGGAGGGCGGTGCTGCTGCCGCTGTCGCAAAAATGTCGTTTGGCAACAGGATAGGCTTCCGCTTTAAAAACGAGCTTAGCTTTGACGAGCTTTTCGCTCCGCTGTCAGGCTCCCTTATACTGGAGCTGAAGGACGGCGCAAAAATGCCAAAGGATATTCTTTACTACGAGCTTGGCTCTACTACGGACGATGAAAAGATCACCGTAAACGGCGCAGAGCTTTCGATAGATGAGCTTATCGAAAAGTGGACAGGCACACTGGAAAAGGTGTTCCCGACAAAGGCTCCTTGTCCCGAAAATAAAATAGAAACACCGCTCTATACACAGAGAAACACTGCTTCTCCGATGATAAAGACGGCTGTGCCAAAGGTATTTATACCCGTGTTCCCGGGTACAAACTGCGAGGTAGATACAGCCCGTGCATTCAGGAAAGCAGGCGCAGACCCGAGACTTCTTATCGTCAGAAACCTGACTCCCGCAGCAATAGAGGAAACAATAGAAAAAATGACCGAGATGATAAACGAGTCCCAGATGATAATGCTTCCGGGCGGCTTCTCCGGCGGCGACGAACCGGACGGTTCGGGCAAGTTTATTGCGACTACCTTCAGAAACCCGAGAGTAGCCGAGGCTGTCAACACCCTGCTTCAAAAGCGTGACGGACTTATGCTCGGTATCTGCAACGGTTTCCAGGCACTCATCAAGCTGGGTCTTGTTCCCTACGGCGAGATAAGAGAGCTGAAGGAAACCGACCCGACCCTTACCTTCAATACTATAGGCAGACATATCTCGAAGATGGCATATACAAGGATAACCTCGGTAAAATCCCCGTGGCTCTCCGGTGTAAACCCGGGAGATGTATTCTCGGTACCGATCTCTCACGGTGAAGGCAGATTTGCCGCAAACGACGAGGTAATAAAGACTCTTTCGGAGAACGGTCAGATAGCTACACAGTATGTAGACCCGAACGGAAATGTCGCCGACAGCATAGACTACAACCCCAACGGTTCTGTCTGCGCTATAGAGGGTATCACAAGCCCCGACGGAAGAGTTCTCGGAAAAATGGGACATTCCGAGCGTAAGGGCGAGGATCTGTACTTCAATGTTCCGTTTGAGAAGGATCAGAGGATATTTGAAAGCGGTGTTGCATATTTTAAATAATAAGGTCAGCGCTGTATGAGGAGATGAGTAAAAGAGGATATGAGATCGGATATAGCAATAGATCTGGGAACATCAAGAATAAGAATATTCGCACAGAATAAAGGACTTATTATAGACGAGCCGTCCGTTATAACCGTAGACCTTGAGACCGACGCGATAATCGCCGTCGGTCAGCAGGCTTACGAGATGGTAGGAAAGACCTCTGACAGGCTGCTTGCGGCGTTTCCCTTAAGCGGAGGAGTAATAACCGACTTCGGTCTTGTAGAGGCTATGATATCTACAATGCTGAGAAACGTGGTATCCTCCGGTATAGGAATGCCGAGGGCTGTCGCGTGCGTCCCCGGAGAGATAACCGAGGTAGAAAAAAGAGCCGTAGTAAACGCTATCAGCTCCTCGGGTATCAGAAAGGTTTGTCTTATAGAGGAGCCTGTCGCTGCGGCTATCGGTGCAGGCGTCGATATAGAGAACGCACACGGTACATTTGTTGCCGACCTTGGCGCAGGTACCTGTGATATGGCTGTCATCACGCTCGGCGGTGTGGCTGTTTCGCGTTCTATAAAGCTTGCCGGCAATAATATGGACGAGAATATTATGAAGTACATCAAAAAGGAATATAATATGCTTGTCGGAAAAAACACTGCCGAAAAAGCAAAGATAAATACAGGCTGCGTAATAAAGGGCAGCCGCAACAGCACCTATCGCGTAAAGGGCAGAAACCTTGTCACGGGTCTGCCGTCTTGGGTGGATCTGCACTCTGAGGAAACGATAGAACCGCTGCTCGAGATAGCAGAGGCAATAGTTCATGCTATTCAGGACGTACTTGAGGAAACCCCCCCGGAGCTTACGGGCGATATATATTCCGACGGAATGATACTGACAGGCGGTACCGCTCAGATACCGGGGCTTGCACAGCTTATATCAAACGCCACAAAGCTAAAGGTCCGAGTTGCCGAGGATCCTGCCGGCTGTGTAGTACGCGGCTGCGGCGCTGCGCTGAAATATATAGACATCAATTCAAAAAACCCAAACACAGTAAATCCCATAACAGACAGGTATTAAATATCAAAAGCTATCCTCATCGTACTCTGAGGATAGCTTTTTTGTATTTACTCCGAAAAATTGTCAATACTATATCTACAGATGATTTTGCGGAGGTAAGATTATGCTTTACAGTAAGGTTTATATTTGCGGAGTCAATACCTCAAAGCTTCCGGTACTGTCCGAAAAAAGAAAGCGAGAGCTTTTAGGGGTAATAAAAAACGGCACCCCTGCCGAAAAAGAGACTGCAAGAAACGAGATGATACAGGGGAATCTGAGACTTGTGCTGAGCGTTATACAGCGCTTTTCGGGACGCGGAGAAAATCCCGACGACCTGTTTCAGGTCGGCTGTATCGGACTTATAAAGGCAATAGACAATTTCGACTGCTCCAAGGACGTCCGTTTTTCTACCTACGGTGTGCCGATGATAATAGGAGAGGTGCGAAGGTATCTCAGGGACTACACGGCAATCAGGATAAGCCGCTCTTTGCGCGACACAGCCTACAAGGCTATGCAGGCAAAGGAAAGGTTCATAAACGAGAACAACCGGGAACCTACTATTGACGAGATCTCAAAAATGATAGAGGAGCCCCGCGAAAACGTAGTAGAGGCATTAGAGGCGATAGTAGAGCCTGTATCGCTTTATGAGCCTGTATTCACCGACGGTAACGATACTATTTATGTTATGGATCAGTTAGGAGATACAAACGACGACACAAACTGGCTGAGGGGTATCGCCCTGAAGGAAGCCGTAAAAGGCTTGCTGCCAAGGGAAAAAAGGATACTGTCTATGCGCTTTTTTAAGGGCAAAACACAGGTAGAGGTAGCAAGTGAGATAGGCATCAGTCAGGCACAGGTATCAAGGCTTGAAAAAGCTGCCCTTACAAAAATAAGAGCGGCTATGTAAACAGAAAAGCCGTGTCCTTTGTCCGGGACACGGCTCTGTATTATTCAGACTGTTATAAATATAGAAGCGGTGCTGTCCCCGTCGAGCCATTCGAGAATGGTTTTCATAACATTTTCGGGAACGACTATACATCCTGCGGTAGGAGTGTTGCCGCAGTGCATAAATATTGCGGAGCCGGCATCGGGCTTGGTATCATAGACGTTATAATTGACAACGACGCCGTATTTATAGGAGTCTTTATTTGTTATCATATGCTCGGCACTCGACCAGTCTTTGTTTTCGGTACCCTCGACCTTTTGGTTATAGAACTTCGAGCCCGGATCCGTCACCCAATATGTATCCTCGGTGATCTTGAACATAGAGTATGTGGTGTCGGGCTTTTCTCCGGTATAGAAACCGTCTCCGAGGTAATAAATACCGCCCGGAGTAGTCTTTGAGCCTTCGCTTATTTCAAAGGCTGTACCGTTTTCGCCGACAAAGCCATCTGTGGTGATGGGCTTTTTATCACCGACTACATTCCACCAGACGCCGTTCTGATTTTTCTCATAGCAATACACAGTTGCATTCGATCTGCTTACATCAACAGCTATAAAGTGATCGCCCGTAATACTGTTTTTAATACTATAGCCATAGTCATCAAGCATATCCTCCAGCTCTGCCGGTTGATTCTTAAGACCCTTCGGTTCCTCTCTGAGCTTTATGGTCTCTACCTTACTTTCCTCTGAAACAGAGGACTCCTTCTGTTCGGGTTTACTTTCTTTTTTGGTTGTTTCCTTAGAGCTTTCCTCCTTTGTTTTATCAGAGCTTTCTGACACGGCAAAGGGATTCAGCTTATCAAGTCCAAGCTCATTTGTCTTTATATCATATGCCAGCACTCCTGCCGCTCCCACGGAAGCAACAAGGCACAGCGAAAGTATTGTCTCAACTATTACAAACGCCGGTTTCTTCATTTCCTCTATCCTCCCTATATTATTCTATCTTGCCCCTATTATACCTCTCTCCCATCCCCCTGTCAAGGCGGCGTGCCGCCGCTGTCGACTCTCTCTTGCCGCACGGCGACAAGGGCGTGCACGGCACGCCGGAGCGTGGCTGGTACTTGTTACCGCCGACTTCAGAGCACCGTCTCAAGTTGGGTTTATTGTACGATACCGTCCGCGTCACGGCACACAAAGTGCCGCTTAGCGCTGGTTTGGAGAGGAGGCAAGTGTGTTTGTCTGCTCTACTCATTGTCTCCAAAAAAACAGTACAGCAAGTCTGAGGTGAGATTTTCACTATCATTATTCATTTTTCAGTCTTAAGTCTTCAGTCTTCAGTAAATTATTAAAGTCGGTCTACAAAACAGAACAGACAAATATACCGTCCTCCACTCCAAACCAGCACGAGCGGCGCGTAAGCGCCGTGACGCGGACGGAGAGGGACAATAGACCAAGCTTGACCGCGTGCCAAAAAAGTAGGTGGTAACAAAAGCTACATTGCGCGAATTGACAGCGCAGGCACAGCGCCTAGCGGTCGGGGATCAGTTTTACGGTGACGTTGTAGCTGAAAGTTTCAGAGATGCTGCGGGAGGAGGGACGGAAGAGCGTAAGGGTAACACTGTCACCGGGCTTGTAGTCCTTCAGGATGTCGGTAAATTCGTTAACATTGGTTATGGTTGTTCCGTTGATCATAGTGATGATGTCCTGCTCTCTGACGTTGGTTTTCGCGAGAGGGCTGTAGCTTTCGATTTTTGTCAGTATCATACCCTGGGGAACACCATTCATTTTTGCATTGTACAGAGTAGAGGTAGCGCCTTCTATACCGAGAGTACCCCTGTCGTTTACATAGCCGTATTTTATCAGCTTGTTTACTATGGATACAACAGTGTTGCTCGGTATTGCAAAGCCCATACTCTCGTAGTCCGTAGCCACCAGCTTTGCGGTGTTCATACCTACTACGCTGCCGTATTTGTCAATGAGCGCGCCGCCGGAGTTGCCGGGGTTTATGGCGGCGTCTGTCTGTATGTACTTTACATAGCCGTTTGTGGATAATATCCTGTTCAGAGCCGATATACTGCCGGTGGTAAGAGAATTGGAAAAAGCCGAGCCGCCGGGGTTTCCGATAGCATAGGCAGGCTGTCCGACATATAGCTTGTCGGAGTCGGAAAACTCTGCCGGAGACAGATCCTTTGCGTCTATCTTTATTACCGCAAGGTCTGTTTTTTTGTCTATGCCGATTATCGTGCCCAGATACTGCGAACCGTCGTTCAGCGTTATCATAACACCGGTCGTGGTCGAGTCGTTGACTACATGGCTGTTGGTGGCTATATAGCCGTCTGAGGTTATTACTATTCCGGAGCCTTCGCCGTTCCCGGTCACGGTAAAATCCGTTCCGGCTTCATAGGAGGTTATGCATACTATACTTTTTGATACCTTCAGATATGCTCCGTTCACTTCATCGGATACTTCATCATCGCCGTTTGACTCCGATATGCTTACCTGTGGACCGTTAAGATTTGCACTTGCTTCGGGTGCGCTTGTGAACGAGGTCTCTGTGCTGTAGCTTGTGTCGGAATTGTAGTCGTAGGACTCATCCTTTGACTTTTTGGGTTTTGTGTCGGTTGTTCCTATGTTGTATATAAGTAAAACCGAAAGACCTATTACAACGGCAAGCAGTACGCACAAAAACGAGATCACAAAAGCCTTCAGCCCGGTGTGCTTCTTTTTCGGAGGCTCGGGCGGCAGGGGACTTACACTGTAATTGTACCCGTAATTATTGTAGTCCGCATAGTATTGGTTGCCGTTTATGCTGTTGTATCGCTCGTCAACCTGACGGGAAAGCTCGCCGCGATCCATTCTGCTATAGCCTCTGTTATTGTAAGGGTTGTATCCGTTTGAACCGTTGTTTGCTGTACCGTAAGGGTCGATGTTGTACGAGCCGCTGTAGATATTGTCTCTGCTCTGCGGTATCGGATTGTTTGAGTCGTCTGTAAATCTGTTGTCAGGCATTTTGTACCTCCTGCTTTTTGGCTGCTGAAAGAAAGAAAATCTTAACCTCCGAAAAGACTTTTCTTTTCCTTTTCCTGCCTTTTCATAAGCTGCTTTTTTGGTATGTAAAAATCGAACTCACAGTATTCGCCGTATGCACTTGACGCCTTTATGTCGCCGCCGTGCATTCTTATGATACTGCGTACAAGGTACAGCCCGAGTCCGAGACCCTTTTTGTCCTTGCTTCGCGATTTGTCGGTCTTGTAAAACCTGTCGAATACCATTTCTATTTCATTTGACTTTATGCCCTGACCGCTGTTTCTGATTATAAAGTCAAAGCGCTCCAGGCTTTCGGTTATGTTTAATTCTATATATCCGTTCTCGTTGGTAAACTTTACGGCATTCTCCACAAGGTTGTAAATTACCTGATGAAGAAGATCCTTGTCACCATATACTATTTTCGGAGTTATCAGGTCAAGCCCGCGTATCTCTATATTCTTTTTGTCTATTTCCTGTTCAAAGGTAATTATGATCGTCACGAGCGTCGAAAGCAGGTCGAATTCCTGCATATTCAGCTTCAGCTTTCCGCTGTCGATACGCGACAGATCAAGCATAGATTTTACAAGCCTTGAAAGACGCTTTACTTCTCCGGAAACAATGTCAAGATAGTAGGATTGCTTTTCGGGCGGTATCGTGCCGTCCAGTATACCGTCAATAAATCCTGCGATAGTGGTCATAGGTGTTTTCAGCTCGTGCGATACGTTTGCGATAAAGTTTGTTCTTATGTTTTCCGAGGATGACAGTGAGTCTGCCATATTGTTAAATGCAACGGCAAGCTCGCCTATCTCGTCGTTGCTTGACTCGCTGACTCTTATGCTGAAATTGCCCATACCGAATTGCTTTGCCGCCTGTGCCATCTGCTTCAGAGGCTTTACAAGGTTATACGAAAACAGGCTGATAGCAAGGAACGATACCGCGAGCGCAGCTATAGCGGAGAGTATGAATATTTTAAGCACCATATCGGTGAAGTTGTTTATATCCTTCAGGCTGCTCGTGACAAAAACAACGCCCATAATACTTTTTCCGCTGTTATAATATATCGGGCAGGCTGATATATACCTGTCCTCGCTATAAAGCCCACCAAGAGTTCCGCGGGAAAAATATCCGGAATCCTTCATGGTCTGCTGAACAACGTCCGGCGCTACTATCATATTTGTGTATATGCCCGGGGTAGTGCTCACAACGAGTATAGATTTTGCACTGGAATTTGTGACTATTATATCCACCTCGGCGTCGTCAACATAAAGCTGCAGCGACGACATAATGTCCTCGGCATGGTTTATGGAAACGGTATCGCCGCCGTTAGAGATAGACGGGTTTATAGCTGCGTTTTTCAGTATATAGTTTGCGACATGGCGGGCACGGTTGTCAAGCGTGACCTTTTTTTCGTTTGACCAATAATTAGTAATAGTTACGGTAAGAATAATACCGAGTACAAGAAAACTGAAAAAAACTATAAGGACACTGACGTTCATATATTTTCTGAACAGTGATTTTCTTGCATAGAAGCTACTCTTTAACCTCAAACTTATAACCTACTCCCCATACGGTCTTTAAAGCCCATTTATCGGACACGCCCTCCAGCTTTTCGCGCAGGCGTTTAACGTGGACATCGACAGTACGGGAGTCTCCGTAATAATCGAAGCCCCACACCTCGTCAAGCAGCTGATCTCTTGTGAACACGCGGTTCGGGTTACTTGCAAGGTGATAAATAAGCTCCATTTCCTTTGGAGGAGTATCTATCTGTTCTCCGTTTACCTTTAGTTCGTAGTTAGTGAGGTTAATAACAAGCTTGTCATAGCGAACCTCTCTTTTAGAGTCATCGGCAGCGGAAGCCTCCTCAAAGCCTCCGCCCGTTCTGCGCATAACAGCCTTGATACGGGCAACGATTTCCTTTGTTTCAAAGGGCTTTACAACGTAGTCATCCGCTCCAAGCTCGAGTCCGAGTACCTTATCAAACACCTCGCCCTTTGCCGACAGCATAATAATGGGACATTTAGAGGTTTTTCGTATTTCTCTGCAAACCTGCCAGCCGTCAAGCACAGGCAGCATTATATCCAGCATTACAAGGTCGGGCTTTTCTGTTTTGAATTTCGTAACAGCCTGACCGCCGTCATTTGCTATAACAACGTCATAGCCTTCCTTCTCTATATATAGCCGCAGCAGCTCACATATATTTATATCATCATCTACTATCAGTATTTTGCCTAAACTCATATTACCGTACACCCCTCTGTTATATGATCTATACATACATAATATCACACATTTTCAAAAAAAACAACACACAGTGCCTGTGCTGTCAACTCTCTCTTGCCGCACGGCGGCAAGGGCGTGCACGGCACGCCGCAGCGTGGCAAATTATTGTTACCGCCTACTACAGAGCAACGTCTCAAGCTTGGTTTATTCTACCTCTTTTTCCGCGTCACGCCGCTCAGGGCGGCGCTCGTGCTGCTTAATAGTGAAGGCTGGTATATTTCTCTATTTTACTTATTGTCTCCAAAAAGGCAATACGGCAAGTATGATGTGAGTTCACACAATCATTATTCATTTTTCAGTTTTCAGTCTTAAGTCTTCAGTATTTTTTAAAAACGGAGACGATAAATAAAATAGACAAACACACTCGCCTCCACTCTAAAGCAGCGTCAAGTGCCGCCCTGTGCGGCACGGCGCGGACGGAGAGGGACAATAAACCCCACTCGTACGCGTGCCGATAGGTAGGTGGTAACATCAATCAGAGTGCGCGAATTGCTCAGCGCGAGCACGCGCCGGAGGCACGCCGCCCGGGCACCGGGTTGTTTTTTGGGTGGAGGGTGTGGTATAATTACGGACAGAGTACTTTGCCGGATGAAGGGGAGTGCTTATCCTAAAAAGGAAGGACGAATAGGATTGACCGAAAAAGAAGAATTGATCAGACTGAGGAAAAGAATAATAGAAAAAGAATTTTCTTCACTTAACGATATGCAAAGAGCAGCAACGCTTACGACGAGAGGACCGCTTCAGATACTCGCAGGAGCAGGAAGCGGAAAAACGACTGTGCTTGTAAACAGGATAGCAAATATACTGCGCTGGGGCGAGGCTTACGAAAGTGACACCGTGTACGGCGAATTTTCCGATGAAGAAACAGAAATAATAAAAAGATCCGCAGAAACCGATGAGAGACTGCCTGACGAGATAGCAGACAGACTGTCCGTATCACGGGTGTACCCGTGGAGAATACTTGCCATAACCTTTACAAATAAGGCTGCAAACGAGCTTAAAAGCCGTATATGTGCAAAGGTTGGCGATATAGGCAACGATATATGGGCGTCTACGTTTCATTCAAGCTGTGCAAGGATACTGAGAAGATACGGAGACAGAATAGGCTATACAAATCATTTTACAATATACGATACGGACGATCAGAAGCGCCTTATAAAGGATATTATGAAGGGGCTGAGGATCGACGAAAAAATGATGCCGATAAGATCGGTTATGTCCGCTATATCTCACGCAAAGGACGAGATGACAGACCCCGGGCTTTTTAAAACCGCCGCCGGTACAGACGCAAGACTGAAAACCATTTCCAATATATATGACAATTATCAGCACCGACTGCTGAAAGCCGACGCTATGGACTTTGACGATATAATCTTTAATACCGTTGTGCTGTTTAAGACCTGTCCTGATATTTTAGAGCATTATCAGGAACAGTTTAAATATATTATGGTTGACGAGTATCAGGATACAAATCTTCTTCAGTATGAGCTTGTCAGACTGCTTGCCGATAAATACAGGAATATCTGCGTTGTGGGCGACGACGACCAGAGCATATATAAATTCAGAGGCGCCACCGTCCGCAATATACTGGAATTTGAGAAGGACTATGAGGACGCAAGAACGGTAAAGTTAGAGCAGAATTACCGCTCTACAAAAACGATACTTGACGCGGCAAACGCCGTTATAAAAAACAACTCTCTCCGAAAATCAAAAACGCTCTGGACAGGCAACGATCAGGGTAACAGCATAGTATGGTACACCGCAAGCGACGAAAACGACGAGAGCAGGTTTATAATAAACACCATCACCGAAGGCGTAAAAAACGGCGGCAGCTACTCTGATTATTCCGTGCTTTACCGTATGAACTCCCAGTCGCAGTCCATAGAGCGCGCACTGGTGAGAAACGCCGTGCCGTACAGGATAATCGGCGGTCACAGGTTTTATGAGCGCAGAGAAATACGCGATATGATGGCATATCTGAACCTTATCAGCAATCATCACGACAATAGCAGACTGAAAAGAATAATAAACGTACCAAAGCGCGGTATCGGCGACAGGACTATCGGTCAGCTGGAGGAAATAAGCAACACTCTCGGACAGAGTATGTATGAGACCATTACACAGTCGGACGAGTTCGAGGCTCTGTCAAGAAGCCGCGACAAGCTGATGGGCTTTTACAGGATGATAGAAGAGCTGACGGATATGCTTGATGATATGCCGCTGTCAGAGGTGTATGACGAGCTGCTTAGTCGTACTCAGTACGAAAGCTTTATAATGCACGAGAGCGACCACGGCGACACAGCCGTAGAGAATATACAAGAGCTTAAATCAAGTATCATACAGTACGAGCAGGAAAACGGCGACGACGCGTCTATACAGGGCTTTCTTGAGGAGGCTGCCCTTATGACGGATATTGATACCTATAGCGACGAAGAGGACAGCGGCAAAGTAGTGCTTATGACTCTGCACTCCGCAAAGGGACTGGAGTTTCCGTGCGTGTTTATACCCGGTATGGAGGAAAATATCTTCCCGGGCTTCGGAGCCAAAAACAGCGACGAGGATATGCAGGAGGAAAGACGGCTTGCATATGTCGGTATAACAAGGGCAAAGCGAGAGCTTTATTTTATTAATTCCGAGAGCCGTATGCTGTTCGGTCATACAACAAGAAACATACCCTCGCGCTTTCTCAGAGAGCTGCCGCAGGAGAACATAGAGAAAAAGCACAGAGAAATAAAAACAGACAAAAGCGTTTATATCCCCCGTCAAAGAGATCTGCGCCGTCACGATATAGCGCAGAGCAAGGTAATAGGTACAAACGCTGCTGCCGGCAGCAAAACGAATTACAGCGTAGGAATGAGGGTAGAACACAACTCCTTCGGCTCGGGCATTGTTCTGAGTACCAGACCGATGGCGTCGGACTGTCTTGTAGAGGTCGCCTTTGACAGTGCAGGAACAAAGAAGCTTATGGCGTCTTCCGCAAAACTAAAAATAATAGAGTGAGGTTGAGTAAATGCCTGCGGTAATATCACATTATCTTCTGTCGGAAAGAATATACTCCTCGGTAAAGCAGTCTGTACCGGAGCTTAATATTGATCACACGGCTTTTATGTGGGGTGCGTCAGGTCCCGATCTGTTTTTTCTTCACAGGGCTATGCCGTGGCAGCACGGCGACTCGCTGCGTACCGTCGGCAGAGTTATGCACCGAACAAACGCCGAGTATATAATAAACAGATTCTTTTCTTATTCACGCAAGACCCGTAACGACACTGCTATGAGCTATACTCTCGGATTTATAACGCACTATGCACTTGACAGTGTTTGTCACCCGTATATATTGTATCTCAGTTCTAAAATGGCAGAACGCGACCCGTCAAGGAACGAGTCGTCCTTTCACCACGAGATAGAGTCCGCGCTTGACACTATCTTTCTGAAGGCAGAGCAGAACAGATGCGTAAACAGCTTTCCTCTGTATTCGGCGACCCCCTTGGACAAGACGACAAACGATGCTATAACCGGTATATATAAAGATTTTCTGAAATACAGTGCCGGCTGTCTTGTTTCTGACAAAAAACTTATGCAGGTGCAGACCGACTGGTACAAGTCTCTGAAGGGTCTTAATGACCCCTATAGCATAAAGCATACCCTCATAACGAAAGGCGAGCGCATATTAGGCTTACCTCCGTTATTATCTCCGATCCTGCGCAGCTATCATCTGGATCTTTCTAAGGACTACGCAAACCTCAGGCGTGGAATATGGTACTCCGCTATCGAGGATAAATACTACAACGATTCCTTTTTCGATCTTGTAGACCGTGCCGCCGTACTTTCATTTATCCTTATCGGCAAGCTTCTCTCCGGAACTCCACTGACTCATAACGACTGCGCCCTCTCCTTCTCCGGATATGACAGCGCAAAAAAGGATAGCGTAAAATGATCCCGGAAGAAATGTTTACTGAAGACGGAAACCTTAAAACTTAAAAATTAACAATTGTGAGAAACTCACATCATACTCACCGTACTGTTTTTTGGGGAAATTGAATAGAGTAGAAAGCATTTTAATCTTCACTCCCAACCAGCACAAGCAGCGCTCTATGCGCTGTGGTGCGGATGTAGAGGTACAATAAACCAAACTCGTACGCGTGCTGATAAGGTAGGGGTAACACCAACCAGAGTGCGTGAATTGACCGCGGAGGCACTCCGCCGCTTGAAATAGGGGGGATTATGGGGTATAATAGGGGAGACAGAGGAGTTGGGGGACGGATAGATGAATCGTATATTTGATACACATGCACATTATGATGATAAACAGTTTGATGAGGATAGAGATGAATTACTAAATGAGCTGTTTAATAATAAGGGAGTTTGTGCGATAGTTAATCAGGGCACGGATGTAGAAACATCAAGATTCAGCGTGGAGCTTGCACATAAATATGAAAATGTGTACGCCGCGGTGGGACTTCACCCCGAGTATCTCGATAATAATTCTGTCGGGGAGCTGGAAAAGCTTTTGCCGCTTTATGATGATGAAAAAGTAGTGGCAGTGGGCGAGATAGGACTTGATTATTACTATGATGTTCCGAGAGAGCTTCAGAGGGAAGTGTTTGAAAAACAGCTTAAGCTGAGCCTTCGGCTGTCTCTCCCGGTCAATATACACGACAGAGAGGCGCACGGCGATACCCTCAATATACTGAAAAAATATAAGCCCCGGGGTATTCTTCACTGCTTTTCGGGCAGCGCCGAAATGGCAGCCGAAATCGTAAAGCTCGGTATGTATATAGGTATGGGCGGCGTAGTAACCTTTAAAAATGCGAAAAAAGCAGTTTCTGTTATAGAAAGCGTTCCGCTTGAAAGAATAGTCCTCGAGACGGACTGCCCCTATCTTTCCCCTGTGCCATACAGAGGAAAACGCAACGACTCTTCATACATTATATATACAGCACAAAAAATTGCGGAAATAAAAAATACGGATGCCGAAAGCGTACTTGAAATAACAAGGCAAAACGCTGTGGAAGTCTATGGTATCAACAGACGGAGGAATAATATATGAAAGCAGTAGTTACCGGAGCAAGCTCCGGAATAGGCAGAGATATAGCAAGAGCACTGGTGTGCAGAGGATGGGACGTTATACTCGTCGCACGCAGAGCCGACAGACTTATGGAGCTAAAAAAAGAACTCGGCAAGCACGCACGCTGCGTTCGGTGTGATGTATCACACGTAGACGAGTGTATGAAGCTTCACGAGGTGCTCCAGACTGACGACGAGATACAAATGCTTGTGAACTGTGCCGGCTTCGGTCTTTACGGCAGATTTACCGATACACCTCTGTCTACAGAAATGAAAATGATACAGACAAACATAACGGCAGTACATATCCTTACCAAGCTTTTTCTACAGGACTTCGTCAACAGAAACCGTGGGTATATTTTGAACGTCGCTTCTATAGCCGGATTTTTCCCCGGTCCGCTTATGGCTACCTACTATGCGACCAAAAACTATGTAGTAAGCCTTACCGGAGCTATATATGAGGAGCTTAAACGCCGCAACAGCAGCGTTCATATCTGCGCGCTTTGCCCCGGACCCGTAGATACCGAGTTTAATGATGTCGCTAATGTCAGCTTTGCAGCTTCACCTATCGACAGCAAGACAGTCGCTCAGCAGGGTATTGACGGAGTTATGGACGGCAAACTATATGTGATACCTACAGTAAAAATGAAATGCCTCAAATTTGCAAAGCGCCTTTGCCCCGAAAAGGCTGCCGCGCATATATGCTATACCTTCCAGAAAAAGAAGGGCTGAAAGGAACTTAAATATGCTTGAAATAAATAATATGAAGGCTATGAACTTCGACAACGCTATCAGAGGCGCCCGAAACCCTATGAACAGCTGGGGAAGAATGGATAGCAGCTTTGATGAAAACGGTAACTTCGTCTTTGGAGAAAACGACCTCTCGCTTGCCGTAAGACTTCGTAAGGCAGGCAGCGACCACAGAAAGTTTCTCCGACAGATCTTTGTTACAATGGATATTACCGCGCCTATGTACTGGTGGAAGGAATACGATACCTATAAAGTAGGAACCGTCGCAAATTCAACAAGTACAATGCACAAGATAACCTCCGCTCCCTTTGAAATGTCTCATTTCAGCACCGATAAGATGTCAGAGCAGACTCTCTCGTTTATGCAGACGCTCATAGACTATCTTGAAAACTTAAGAAAACAGTTTGTCGAGACAAAGGATAAACAGATCTGGTACGATATTATCCAGCTTCTTCCGTCAAGCTATAACCAGATGCGCACCTGTACAATGAATTATGAAAACCTTATCGGTATTTATAATGCGCGAAGATCCCACAAGCTCGACGAATGGCATACTTTCTGTGATCATATTTCAAAGCTGCCCTATGCAAAAGAGCTGATTATTTGTGAATAGCCATCGACCGCCGCACGGCGGTCTTTTATTATGCTGCAAAAACAGATAAAGCAAATTTCCTTATTGTCTTTGGTTTCTTTTTTGTTTATTAAGTTAAAGCGGTTTTTATAATTGTTACACTAATTCGACATAAAAAAACAAATTGTAACAGGCTTGTAACCATTAGGTTAAAATTCTGCTTTATATATTATCAGTATCATTTTGCTTTTTTATTACAGACTGTATAATGATAAAATGGGATATTTACAAGATTTTTCCGAGAAAAAGGTCGTTTTTATATCTGTCTTTTATGCAGAAATACACCGTTTATTTTTCCTTTTCAGAATATATTCATTATTTTTTCGTAATTTATATTGAGTGCGGTTTTTATGACATCATTTTTGATAAAAATCCGATTATTACTGGATTTTTTGGAGGTCTTGCTTCGTTTTTTTTTCGAAATACCGGTCAAAAAAGGTATTACATTCTTGTAACCTTTGGAATTCTACTAAAATGCCAAAAAAATAGCGATAATAATTCTTTTGCAGAATTAACAGGACTCTTAGAATAATCTTTCGACAAACAATTTTGTGCATACTATACAAAAATTCTTCTGGTTTTTTTTTGACAATTCCGTTTAGTCGGATTATAATAACACCATCAACTAAAACGGTCTGCATACATAAAACGCAGGTCAGTCTAAGGAGAACACTTGATTATGAACGGTCAAAACAACAATCGCTATAAGGGACTTCAAAAAGCAGTTTCGGTTGCGCTTATGGGTACTATATGCCTTACGGCTGCGTTCTCGGTTACGGCGTTATCAAAAACCGTTACAGTAACAGACGGCGAAAAGACAATGACTATCAACACTATGAATTCCGACACTGACGCTATACTTGTACGCGCAGGAGTCGAGCTTGGCAGCAACGACAAGCTTGTACGCACCGATGCCGAGGCTAACAACGTAAACATTTCTATAATGCGTGCGTTTTCAATGGACGGCAAAGAAAGCAGATTTATTACATTTGATGAAGGAACTGTAGCTGACGCTCTCAAGGCAGCAGGAATGACACTCAGCCAGAATGATTCCGCTTCACTGTCCGAGAAAGCATCCGGCGGCTCGGAAAGCTCAGAGATAACCATAAAGCGTTTTTACACTGTAAAGGTAAATCTCAGAGGCAAGATATACAGCAAGGAAGTACCCGAGGGTACAGTTCAGCAGGCTCTTAAGTATCTTGATATAGAGCTTAATAAGAACGACAAGCTTTTAACAAATGGTAACCAGAAGGTTGAAAACGGACTCGAGATAAAGATTGAGAACACGACCTATAAGAAAAACACAAAGATAGAAAAGATAGGCTACAAGACAGAGACACAGTCAAGCGACGAACTGTACGACGGCGAGAGAAAAGTAATAAGAAGCGGCGTCGAGGGCGAGCGCAAGATAGTAACCAATGACAAGATAGTAAACGGCAAGGTCGTTGAAAGCAAAAAGCTTAGCAGCGAGGTCGTAAAGGAGCCTGTAAACGAGGTAGTACTGGTAGGAACCAAGGAAAGAGTAAACCGTTTCTCAACCTCCAGCGGAGCAATAACCGTCAACGAGACAGAAAAGACTCTTACAGATCCCAACGGAAACACAGTAGATTACACACAGGTACTCACAGGTTCGGGTACAGCATATTATTCAGAGGAGGAGCATCCTCTTACCGCAACAGGCAGAGCAGCACGTTATGGTGTTGTAGCCGTTGACCCCGACATCATCCCCTACGGTTCAATACTTTATATAGTATCAAACGACGGACAGGTAGTTTACGGTTATGCCGTAGCAGGTGACACAGGCGGAGCATTATGGGAAGGTACCGCTATCGTTGACCTGTACTATGACACTCTTGACGAGTGCTGCGTATTCGGCAGACGTGACGTTACAATATACGTCCTCAGCGGTGTTCCCGAAAGCGCAACCTACAACTAAGCGCGTGCTCGCGCTGAGCAATTCGCGCACTCGGGTGTGTGTTACCGCCCGCTTTGTTGGCACGCGGTCGAGTTGGGTTTATTGTACCTCTCAGTCCGCGTCGCGGCACTCAGGGTGCCGCTCGTGCTGGTTTGGAGTAATGACAAGTTCATTTGGCTTTTCTGCTGAATGATCCAACAAAATAAAAAGTACAAAACACATCATCATGACGGTGATGTGTTTTTTGTTGTCTACAAGATATTACTTTCGGTTATAAATATACTATTAGTAGTGTTATAAAATAGTATACTGACTGTATATTATATAAACAATAATCAGTTACACCAAATAGAATAGACAAACACATTTGCCTGCATAACGATGCAGCACGAGCGGCGCGTAAGCGCCGTGACGCGGACGGAGAGGTATAATAAACCAGGCTTGACCGCGTGCCAATAAAGTCGGCGGCAACACCAATTCGAGAGCGCGAATTGCTCAGCGCGAGCACGCGCCGCCCGGGCACCGGGTTGACAGAGTGGGGGGAATGTATTAAAATGGTTTTATTGCGGAATATTGTTAGATAGGAATGAAGTGATAATAATTGAACGTGTTGGCGATAGGCGATGTGTGCGGACTTGTGGGCTGTAACTTTCTCAGAGAACGCCTCCCGAGACTAAAGAAGGAGGAGGAGATAGATTTTGTTGTGGCAAACGGAGAAAACTCCGCAGACGGAAACGGTATAACTCCGAAATCGGCACAGCACCTTTTTACAAGCGGCGTGAACGTTATTACAAACGGTAACCATACATTCAGAAGAAAAGAGTGCTATCCGTTGTTCGATAGCGAGGAGTGCCTTTTAAGACCTGCCAACTACCCCGATGGTACTACTCCGGGTAAGGGCTTTGTTATATATGATATGGGCAGAATAAAAATTGCGGTGATAAATCTGCTCGGCTGTATGTTTCTCGAAAGCCTTGATGACCCGTTCTCTACTGTAGACAGACTGCTAAAGGAAATTGATACCCGAATTGTTGTCGTTGATTTCCATGCCGAGGCTACTGCGGAAAAACTCGCTATGGCATATTATCTCAACGGCAGAGTGTCTGCTGTGTTCGGTACCCATACTCACGTTCAGACTGCTGACGAGAGGATCTTTTCCGACGGCACCGGGTATATTACCGATGTCGGTATGACCGGACCTGTGGAATCTGTCCTCGGCGTTAAGCCTGAGCTTGCAGTAAAAAAATTTACCCAAAAGCTTCCGGTCAGATTTGAGCTTGCCGATGGCACATGTAAAATGAACTGCATAAAATTTACCATAGATAACCAATCCGGTAAGACTTTGGCGGTCAAGCGCCTTGAAATTGTATAATTTTTTTCAATTTACAAAAAATTATACACAAATCGCTTGCATAATATTCATTTTGCATATATTATATTATAGGGCGTGTAAATAATTCTGTAATTCTATTTTGTTTTGCGAACGAGAGAACAGAGTTACAGTAGGCGGTATAATTATTGAAGCCCGTATATCATTAAATTCTAAGAGTTTTCAGGGGGATAATAAAAATGGAGATTTTAAAGGTGTCGTCTAAATCATCACCAAATTCGGTTGCGGGAGCTATTGCAGGCGTTATAAGAGATTACGGCTGTGTAGAGGTTCAGGCAGTAGGCGCCGGAGCCACCAATCAGGCACTCAAATCTATTGCAGTAGCCAGAGGCTACCTTGCACCGATGGGAATAGATCTTGTATGTATACCTGCATTCACCAGCATAGAAATAGACGGAGCCGAGCGCACCGCTATGAAGCTTATTGTTGAAATACGCTGAGAAAAACAAACCGACCGAATAAGGAAGTGCAATCATGATAAACGGTTCAAGCTACAAAAACGCGATCATATCAGGAGCAAACAATATCATAAATCAAAAGGCAGAAATCAACGCGCTGAACATTTTCCCTGTGCCGGACGGCGATACAGGCACAAATATGTCTATGACTATGGAATCCGCAAGGAAGACCATGGAGGAGACCAATGCCCAGAGTATAGCGGACGTATCAAAGGCTGCCGCTTCGGCAATGCTGAAGGGTGCAAGAGGAAACTCGGGCGTTATACTGTCACTGCTGTTCAGAGGAATATCAAAGGGTCTTGCAGGCAAGGACGAGGCTGACGGTAAAATATTTGTCGACGCTTTGAAAATAGGCGTGGATACCGCCTACGGAGCTGTTATGAACCCGACAGAGGGTACAATACTTACCGTAGCAAGAATGGCTTACGAAGCAGGAAGGGCAGCGTGCGAGGAGGATAACGATCCCATAATCGTACTCAGCGCCATAGCCTCAGCCGCACACGAAGCGCTTGACAAGACTCCCGAAATGCTTCCCGTGCTGAAAAAGGCAGGAGTTGTGGATGCAGGCGGCAAGGGCCTTTGCGTTATATTCGACGGTATGGTATCGCTGCTTCGTGACGGCGTTATGGTAGACTTCGACGAGGAGGAGGCAGCCGCTGCGCCTTCTCTCAGAGGAGACGGCAGGGACGAGTTCTTTGTAAATGCCGCTGCACAGTTTGACACCGTTATCAACTTTACATACTGTACAGAGCTTATTATAGGCAGGGATCCTGAGATAACAAAAAATCCCTCGGCTCTGCGCTCTTATCTGGAGACTATCGGTGACTGCGTTGTTGTTGCCGAGGACGACGATATAATAAAAGTACATGTTCATACCGAAAACCCCGGTAAAGCTCTTCAGGAGGGTCTGAAGTTCGGTCAGCTGCTCGCGGTAAAGGTAGAGAATATGAAGGAGCAACACAGAAAGGCTGCTGAGGAATATCAGAAGGCAGTAGAACAGAGCGAAGAGGAGCAGCGCAGAAAAGAAGCTTTAAAGCCTGTTGCGGCAGTACCCGGTACGGGATTTGTTGCAGTGGCTTCGGGCGACGGACTCGAGACTGTTTTCCGCGATCTGGGTTGTCAGCATATAGTAAACGGCGGTCAGAGTATGAACCCCAGTACGGAGGATTTGCTCGAGGCTGTTATGGCAACACCTGCCAGCACGGTTTTCCTGCTTCCCAACAACAAGAATATACTTCTCGCAGCAGAACAGGTAGTACCTCTGGTAACCGACAGAACTGTCATAATAATACCGACAAGAACAGTGCCGCAGGGTCTGGTCGCTATGCTGTCCTACTCGGAGGATGCTACTGATGAGCTGAATACCGAGTATATGACAACAGCTGCAAAAAATGTTTCCACAGGAAGCATTACCTACGCCGCAAGAGATTCCGAGTTTGGCTCTACGAAAATAAAAGAGGGCGAGATAATCGGTCTTAATAACGGTAAGCTGACTCTGAAGGATAAGGATCCCGTTCACGCCGTTGTAAAGCTTGCTAAGGAAATGATAAAGAGAGACTCGACCTATGTCACCGTTATATACGGCAACGGAATATCCGAGTCGCAGGCAAATACAGCGCTTGAAAGCATAAAGAGCAGAACAAACAGCAATATAGAGGTATCTTTGATAAACGGCGGTCAGCCCGTATATTACTTCATATTGTCTATAGAATAACACATATAAAAATAAAAGATCAGCGGGCAAGACGGTGCTTCGTCTTGCCCGTTTTGGCAGGGTGATATAATTATGAAAATTTCACAGCTTTTTTCACAGAACAAAACAGTGATCGCAGACGGAGCCATGGGGACCTATTTTTCAAAGCTTACCGAGCAGGACAGCAGTCTTTGTGAGCTTTATAATATAACCCACCCCGAAATAATCAGACAAATACACAGTGAATATATTGAAGCAGGCGCTGCGCTGATACGTACAAACACATTTTCGGCAAACAGTATCACTCTTGGTGCCGACAGGGAAAAGCTGTCCGATATAATAAGCGCCGCGTTTAATATAGCGGCCGACTGCGCCGACGGCAGAGCCGCAGTTCTTGCCGATGTCAGCGCTGTTTACAGCACACGGCTTTCCGGGAAGGAGATACTCGGGGAATATAAAAAAATAATAGACCCGTTTATTATGAGCGGCGCCGAGAACTTCCTGTTCGAGACGCTGTCATCGCTGGAGCCGGTCATGCCGGCTATCGACTATATACTTGAAAAAAAGCCCGATGCAGAGATAGCCGTGTCCTTTACACTGCTGCCGGACGGTCTGACAAGACTGGGTCTGTCCGGAGAAGCACTGCTTCGTGAAATTAAAAATAACCGTCAAAAGCTTACGGCAGCAGGTCTTAACTGCGGCTGCGGCAGCGTACAGATGCTCAGCTTTGCTCCGCCGTTTCTTACAGAGCTGAAAAATATGGGTCTTTATACGACTGTAATGCCGAATGCAGGCTATCCTACAATGGAAAATTCACGAACAGTGTTTACCTCTACTCCGTCATACTTTGCGGAGAAGGCGTCTGCGTTTTTCTCCTACGGCGTGTCGGCGCTCGGCGGCTGCTGCGGTACCGAACCGAAGTTTATAAGGCTTTTGTCCGACCGTCTTGACTCCGGCACCGGAAATACCGAGATAAAAAGAGCAGCCTACCCCAAAAGGAAGAAGCGCGCTCCTTTTTCCTCGGCTTTGACCGAAAACCGCTTTATTATCGCCGCGGAGCTTGACCCGCCGTCAGGCTCTGACTTTACCGGGCTGCTGACAGCCGCAAGAATACTAAAGGACAGCGGAGTGGATATAATAACCGTGTCCGACTCTCCTCTCGGACGGGCAAAGGCAGACCCCGTCATATGCTCGGCAAAGATAAAGCGCGAAACGGATATAGAGGTGCTGCCGCATATATGCTGCCGCGACAGAAATATAAACTGTATGCGCTCTCTGCTGCTCGGAGCACATAACGAGGGTATACGCGCCGTGCTTGCCGTAACGGGCGACCCTGTCGCAGAAAGCGACAAGGGTATAGTAAAGCCGGTTTTCAACATAGATTCGGTAAGACTGATGAATATGATTTCTGCACTGAATACGGAAATGTTTGCAGACTCTCCTATAGCAATAGGCGGAGCCTATGATCCCGATCCGAAAAAAACTCCCTATTCACTGAAAAGACTGCAAAAGAAAATGAATGCCGGAGCAGGCTTTGTACTTACTCAGCCGGTGTTTTCGGAGGAGGCTTTTGATTCTATCGACAAGGCGAGAGAGACCGGAGTAAAGGTACTCGTCGGAATAATGCCCGTCATAAGCCGCAGAAACGCCGAATTTATGAAAAACGAAGTACCGGGAATGGTGATCCCCGACAGCCTTGTAGAACGGTTTGACTATGATATGAGCCGCAGCGAGGCGGAAAAAGCAGGAATAGAGGCAGCGTGCGAGCTGGTACAGGCGGCAAAGCCCCACGCCGATGGCTTCTATTTTGTAACACCGTTCAACAGAGCGCACGTAATAAGCGAAATAATAAAATCATTATGACAGAATAGAAGAATAAAGAATAGAGAATAAAGAAAAAAGAATAATGAGTGTGAGAGACTCACATCACACTCGCTGTATTGTTTTTTGGAGACAATAAGTAGAGTAGAAAATATACTTGCCGCCACTCCAAACCAGCACGAGCGGCGCCCTGAGCGCCGTGACGCGGACGGAGAGGGACAATAAACCCGGCTCGTACGCGTGCCAACAAAGTGGAGGACACAACCAACTACAGTGCGCGAATTGCTCAGCGCGAGCACGCGCCGGGCACGCTGCTTGACAGGGGGAGGGGGGAGGTGTAAAATAGTGGATATGAGTTGGGAAAAGAGGTATAGTGATGATCGAAAGAAAAGATGAATTAAACGAAAAGCTTCTGGAGCTGTGTGATGAATACAGAAGTCATAACGGCTTTAATAGTGAAGATTTTTTGACATACGGAGTAAAACGCGGACTGAGAAACCCCGACGGTACGGGAGTTATGGCAGGACTGACAAATATATGTAACGTACACGGCTTTGTGATGGCTGACGGAGAACGCGTGCCTGATGAAGGAAAGCTTACATACAGAGGCATAGATGTAAACGATATAGTCAACGCGTGTGTGGAAGAAGACAGATTCGGGTTTGAGGAAACGGCATGGCTTCTGCTTTTTGGCAGCCTGCCTACAAAGAAAATGCTTGACGGCTTTAAAATGACCCTTGGCTCCTGCAGAGAACTGCCGGATAATTTTACTGAGGATATGATACTGAAAAACCCGTCAAGGGATATTATGAATAAGCTCTCCAGAAGTGTTCTGAGTCTTTATTCCTATGATGATAATCCGGATGATACCAGCCTTCCGAATATTATGAAGCAGTCTATAAAGCTTATTGCTTGTCTGCCGACGATCATGACCTATGCTTATCAGGTCAAGAGAAGGGCATTCGACAGAGAGAGTATGTTCTTTCATCCTGTGGATAACAGCCTGTCTACCGGTGAGTCTATCTTGAGAGCACTCAGACCCGACACAAAGTTTACAGACTCCGAAGCAAAGCTTCTTGATCTGTGTATGATACTTCACGCGGAGCACGGCGGCGGCAATAACTCTACCTTTACCGCGCGTGTGCTTTCTTCCTCCGGTACTGATACATATTCGGCAATATCAGCCGCTATAGGCGCACTGAAGGGACCGCGTCACGGCGGCGCAAACCTTAGAGTCCGCAAAATGATGACCGAACTGAAGGAAAGCGTAAAGGACTGGAAGGACGAAGAAGAAGTATATAATTATCTGGCAGGCATAATCCGAAAAGAAAAAGGCGACGGCACGGGGCTGATATACGGCTTTGGACACGCAATCTATACACTGTCCGACCCGAGGGCAGTTATTCTCAAGGCTACCGCAGAAAAACTGGCAGGAGAAAAGCAAATGCTCGAGGAGTTTGACCTGTACAGAACAATAGAGAAGCTTACCCCGAGGGTAATGTCAGAGGTAAAGGGCAGTTCAAAGGTGATCTGTGCAAATGTTGACTTTTATTCGGGATTTGTGTATGATATGTTAGGTATTCCGAGCGAGCTTTTTACACCGCTGTTTGCAGTGTCAAGAATAGCCGGCTGGTGTGCTCACCGTATTGAAGAGGTGACCTATGGCGGCAGGATAATTCGCCCGGCTTATCGGTCTATGGTGCATAATAAAAAATACACTCCTATATCGCAGCGCGGCGGCTCTGCGGTTTCCGGACAGTAAACAAACGCTCCGGCTCTGAGTGATAAAATAAGGAGTATGTGCTTATGAAATTAAAAAAATTATGGATACCTATGTTCATACTGACAGTCATAGGCGGCTGTGCAAAGATCTGCGATACACTGTTTAACGTACACGGCGAGGGATTTTTTCTCGATACCGCAGTTTGTAACGGTATTCTTGTGGGCTGTATAGTGCTTATGCTTTTGCTTGGACTTATATTCGGCGCTCTTGACAAAAAAGTCGAACTAAACGCAAAACCTTCAAAAAATATCCTTACGGGTATATTTGGATTTATATCCTCAGTTATGCTGGTGGGAGGATCCGTTATAAATCTGCTGTCAATGTCAGACGCGTCTATAGCTACAATGGTGGGTCATCTGCTTGTGGCTGTAGCAGGCTGTGTTCTTCTGTTTGAAAGCTGTATTTCCTTTACGGGTACAAACGGAATGAAAAAGGCGCCGCTGCTTACCCTGCTTGTGCCGCTCGGCATAGCAGCAAGGTTTATAATGCTTTTTGCTACATACAAGAGCCGCTCCGTTATGTCTATGGAGATCTTTGATATGGTTGCGGACGCGCTTTTGCTTATGTTTTTCCTTTATCAGTCTATGTTCTATGCAGGCGTCAACAACAGCCTTGCCGTAAGGAAAACCAATGTATACGGCTATACCTTCTTTATAGCAGGACTGGTTGTTGCTGTTGACCTGTTCATAAAAATGAGCTATCCTATGACCGTGACAAATGTCGATACCGAGATAGTAGAGCCTACACTTATAAACATTATGAACGGCGTTTGCTATATATCGCTTTCGCTTTATGCTTTGTGTATGCTATACGATATGCAGAAGGCTCCGACAGAACAGTCGGACGAGGATGATGACGACGATTATTTCGGCGAGCTTGAAGCTGACAGCAGCAATATGACAGAGCCTGTAAAAAACACGCTTACGTATGAAGCTACTAAGGATGCAGAGAACGAAGAAGAGCAGGATATAACAGAATCAAACGAGGAACCGGACAACACCGATAAGGCGATAGAGACGCAGGAGACCGGAAAATCCGAAAATGAAGCAGAGACGCCCGAGGCTCCCGTCGAGGCGCCCGATATGACGCCGGACGAGGAACTGCCCCGGTCAGACGACGACAACGCAGACAGTACCGAAGCCCCTTCGACCACGACCGAAGCCGTGACTGAAGAACCGGTACAGCAGCAAAGCACTCAGGCGATAGACTTTTCACAGGTAAGACCTGTTGTGGCTGAGCCTGTAGAGGACGACGGTATAGTAGAAACCAAGTCTGAGCCTTTGGATGACGAAGTGACAGCCGTTGTTGCCGGGGAAACGGACACCGAGGAAACAGATGAAGAAAAATCCTCCGTCAGAAAACCTGACTACGCAGAGGAAGAAGACGAGGACAAAAAGCGCACTGATGATGCATATGCGGAAATATTGTCTATGCTTGACGATATGTAAGCCGGTGCGTACTTTGTCTCAGCTTTTTTAATCATCGGATAAAGATCCTGCAATGTCCGCGCTTTTATGCCGCCGATATTACAGGATTTTTTTGTTTTAGAGAGAAAGGTAGGATGAAAAATGGAACGCAGAAAGAATCAGGATAATGTAAGGTATATGGTAACAGCCGCAGCAATGGCAGCTCTGGTATTTGTTCTCACGGCGTTTCTGCATATACCCACGGCACAGGGCTATATACATATAGGCGACGGAATTATATATATTGCCGCGTCAATACTTCCGCTCCCTTATGCTATAGCAGCGTCCGCAATAGGAGCAGGACTGTCGGATTATATTTCGGGCTTTGCAGTATGGGTACTGCCGACGGTAATAATAAAATCGCTGACAGTGCTTTGCTTTACTTCAAAAAAAGAAAAAATAATCAATAAAAGAAACATTGTCGCGCTTATTATCGGGTTTATTATTTGTGTCGGTGGTTATTATCTGTTTGCCTCTCTTATCTATGGCAGCTTTATAAGTCCCGTAGCCGATATACCTACAAACTGCATCCAGTCAGTTGCAAGCAGCGCTCTGTTTGTATTTTTAGGACTTGCCCTTGACAAAACGGGTGTAATAAAGAAAACATTAAAAAAATGAAATAAATAAAAAAGCCCCACATCGGGGCTTTTTTTGTATGGATAGTACCTGACGGATAATTAAAAGCGTTGCTTGGGGCAAGCAAAGGCAAGCCGCAGGCTTACTTTACGGTTATCAGTTATCCTCTTCGATTTTCAGCAGACAGAGTCTGTTATGCTCCTTAAATCCGGTCTTTTTCCATAGTGCCATAGCGGCGGAATTGCCGACATGGGTATACAGCATAGGCTGTGTACCCTTTTTCAGTATTTTATTAACTGCAAAGGCGCACATCTTGTAGCCATAGCCCTTTTGGCGCTCGTTTTTGAGGACAGCTATAGACTTGATGCGCAGGTATTTCTCTGTAGGGCTGCCGATAGCGGCGTTTGCTATCATTTTGCCGTCCTTTACAAGGGCGTACATTTCCATATTTAGATATTCCTGAACCTTACGCTCGAATTTTTCCTGCCAGCGAAACTCCTCACAGCAATCCTTATAGAAATCCGTTACAAGCGCTATATGCTCTTTATTGGTTTTGTCAATGAGAATTATCTTTTCATCCTCATCAGGTACAATGATATTTGTATCCGTTATCTTATCGCCCTTATAGGTATAAACCCCGAGAGAAAACTCGTCCTTTACGATATAGTTTATCTCCAGTGTTGCCAGTGCGTACAGATCGGAGAAATTGCCGGAAACATCCTGCTTCAGGTATATCTCCACCTTTGGTATATTCAGGTCGCGCAAAAAGCGGCAAATATCTATAAGCTTATCCGTGTTGTTCTTTATGGAGGACGATGTCCATATCCAAACTCTGTTGCCGGTTTCGGAAGTAGAGATTATTACGCTCCTATGGTCGGAGTACATTTTATACTCGTCCTCGTTCCTCGCCGACTCTATAGAATTGAACACAACGGAATCCGAAATATACTCAGGATTTTTAAAAATATCGTCTGTTCCCTTGATCAGATCAAATTTTGATGCCATATATATCCCTCCTTAAATATATGACCTATATGAGTCAACTACTATTCTACAATATTATGTCTGATTTTTCAACATTATTCCAAAAAAATGCCCGGTGCCCGGGCTGTCGACTCGCGCACTGTGGTTTATGTTACCGCTTACCTTCTTGGCACGCGGCGCAGTGCCTGCGCGGTCAACACGCGCACTGTAGTTGTTTTTATCGCCGACTTTTTTGGCACGCGTACGAGCCGGGTTTATTATACCTTTTTGTCCGTGTCACGGCGCTTACGCGCCGCTTAGCGCTGGTTTATTGTGGAGGCGAGTATACTTTTCTACTCTGCTCATTGTCTCCGAAAAACAGTACAGCGAGTATAATGTGAGTTTCTGACTATCATTTTTAAATATTCAGTTTTAAGTTTTCAGTCTTCAGTAAATTTTAAAAGTCGGAGACAATAAACAGAATAGACAAATATACTCGCCGTCACTTTATAGCAGCGTCAAGTGCCGTCCTGTACGGCACGGCGCGGACTGAGAGGTATAATAAGACCAACCCGACCGCGTGCCAACAAGGTATGCGGTAACACTCACTCGCCGGCGCGAATCGACTGCGGAGGCACTCCGCCGGCGCTGCCCGTGGCGCAGAGGGGAAGGGGGTGGGCGCCGGCGCAGCGGAGTAAACGAGTGCATTCGGATAGGGTGTTTCCGGTGGTGATAATGTCGTCAATAAGTAAAACGACTTTGCCGTCAAGAGAACCGCTGTATTTCAGAGAGAAAGCGCCGCGGACGTTTTGCTCCCGCTCTTCCTTTGATAGCTTGTGCTGTTCGGGAGTTTTCGGGTTTTTGTATAGTGTACTGCAACAGGGTACCGAAAGCTCACGGGCGATAATGTCGGCAAGAAGCTTTGACTGGTTGTATCCGCGCAGCAGCTTCTTTTTTCCCGACATAGGCACATAGGTTATCATATCTATATGATATTCACCATAGGCTCTTTTTGCACATCCTGTCATAGCCTTTGCAAAGCTGACGGCATAGTATCGCATACCCTTGAACTTCAGAGCAAGCATAGCGTCCTTGTACCTGCTCTCGTAGTAGAACGGATAAAAGCATTCTTCGCCTGTCGGGAGCGCCTTTCTTTTTATGTCCTTCGGAAAAAACGAGCGGCAATTGCTGCACTCGCTCTCGTCGTAGGCTATCCTTTTTCCGCAAAAGGGACAGCGGCTTGGCATAATAAATGATAATACGGTTTCTGTAAGCCTGTTCATAGATTCAGTCATTCTCTTTCCAGAAAAGCTCTCAGCCCCGAGTAACGCAGGGTCTTTTTGTTGTTTTCTACCATTTTTCTGAGAGTCGGAGCATTTCCGACAAGTATGAGCATTTTCTTCGCCCTCGTTACGGCAGTGTATAAAAGATTTCTGTAGTATAGTCTTGGAGAACCGTAGTACATAGGCATTATAACGGCGTCAAACTCGTTGCCTTGACTTTTGTGTACGGTGGTCGCATATGCAAGCTCTACGTTTTGTAAAGACTCCGTATCATACACTACCCTTCTGTCATCATAGCGTATAATTGCGCTTTTTGAGAGTTTGTCTATATGCTCTACTATACCTATGTCTCCGTTGTATACTCCGGCACCCTCGCTGCCGTCGGACTTTATCCACAGAAGCTCATAATTGTTCTTCGTCTGCATTACCTTGTCGCCGACTCTGAAGGTGTAATTCGGCAGTACAAGCTGAGGCTTGCTTTTGTCCTGAGGGTTAAGAGCAGACTGCAGCGCCTTGTTCAGCTCTGTCACGCCGAGTGCGCCTTTTCTGCCGGGGCATAGGACCTGAATATTTTCAAAACTCGAAAAACCGTAGGTTTTCGGCAGCCGTACAGAGCAAAGCTCTACAATGACCGAGGAGATCCTTTCCCTGCTGTCACAGGTCATAAAGAAGAAGTCGCTGTCCGTTCGCCGTATCTCGGGCATCTCGCCATGAACTATCTTGTGCGCATTTGTTACGATAAGACTTTTCATTGATTGACGGAATATCTCGGTAAGCTGTACTACGGGTATTTTTCCCGATGCGATAAGATCCCCCAGTACATTTCCTGCTCCTACACTCGGCAGCTGATCGCTGTCGCCGACCATGATCAGCCGGCATCCGGGCGGCAGCGCGCGCATAACTCCCTCGAAAAGTGAAACATCCACCATAGACAGCTCGTCGATTATCAGTGCGTCGCAGTCAAGCAGGTTTCTGTCGTTTCTTTTGAATACAGGTCTGTCGTTTTTGTCCCACTCTACCTCCAGCAGGCGGTGAATGGTTTTTGCGTCCTGCCCGGTCACCTGTGACATACGCTGAGCCGCCCTGCCCGTAGGCGCCGCCAACAGCACCTTCAGACCGCTTTGCATAAACAGAGAAATAATAGCGTTCAGTGTTGTTGTTTTTCCCGTACCGGGACCGCCCGTAAGTATAAGCAAGCCGTTCGACAGAGCCTCTGTTATTGCCTGTCTTTGCAGAGTAGCATAGCTTATACCCTGCTGTTTTTCAAAGGCTTCCAGAGCCAGTCTGCCTCCGGGTATGCTTTGAGGAGGAAATTTAAGCAGCATTAAAAGTCTGTCTGCGGCATATGTCTCACTGCGGTACATTTCCGGAATAAAAACAAATTCCCTGTTGTCTATAGTATCGCATATCAGTGTACCGTCTATCAGCATCTGTGCAAGTATATCCTCAATAAGCTCATTTGGCAGCTTCAGATAATCCGCGCACACTTTTATAAGCTTTTCCCTCGGCAGGCATGTATGACCATTGCCGCAGTTATAGCTGATTATATAGTATATTCCTGCTCTTATACGAAAAGCGTCGTCCTCTGGCTTGTCGAATGAAGCCGCTATCATATCTGCGCGGTCAAAGGGAATATCAATATTATTTGAACAGAGGATATACGGGTTTTCTTCTATCAGTGCGACAGCCCCGGTACCGAGAGCCTTCCAGACTCTTACAGCCTCACGCGCAGAGATCTTGAATTTTTCCAGGTAGACCATGACCTCACGCATACCGAAGCTTTTTCTTACCTCTTCGGACAATGCCATTGCCTTTGCTTCGGATATTCCTTTTATTTCCACAAGCCGCATAGGCTCATCCCGCATAACCTCCAGTGTGTTTTCGCCGAATGCGTCCACGAGTCTTTTTGCGGTAGCCCTGCCTATACCCTTTATTGTGCCCGATGAAAGGTATTTAAGCACGCTTTCGCCGGTTGAGGGCATAAACTGCTCATAGTATTCAAACGAAAACTGTTCTCCATAGCTTGGGTGGTTTTTCCAGTTTCCCACAAGTCTCAGTTCATCGCCCACGCTTACATCGGACATATTTCCCACGGCGGTAGTATTTATCCCGTCACACAGAACATTAAGCACTGAGTAGCCGTTGTTTTCGTTTCTATAGATTATTTCCTCGACAGAGCCTTTCAGCTCCAGCAACTGCCTTTCTTCCATTATCTCACCACTATTGATCAACTATACACACAGCATTTTTTACTGTATACCTCTTTGTTCTGCTTTTATAAGGAATTTATCCTTCTTTACGGTAAATCTCTCGTGATAAATTTTTGCCACAACACCGGCATTATCGCTTACGGTTATATCGAAGCAGTATTTTCTGCCGTCAAATTCCCTGAGAACGGCTTCTGCCGTTATCTCGGCTCCTATACTGCTTGCGGCGATATGTTCGACGTTTATTTTTGTACCGACGCTTGTTATCCCCTGTGAAAGGTACGGTTCTATCAGCTTATATGCCGCTCCCTCCGCAAGTGCAGCAACAGCCGGAGTAGCATACACGGGCAGAGTGCCGCTTCCGACACTCTCGGCTGTATTATTCTGATCGACTGTCTCCGTCATTATATTTTTCATACCTATCTGAAGCTCTTTCATTTTGCTCTCTCCCTTATCTTGATTATAATCAAATTTACTGATATAATTATAAAGCAGCGTGCCTACCCCCGTCAAGCACCGGCGAGCCGCCGGTGGCAATTCGCGCACTGTAGTTGGTGTTGCCGCCTACTAAATTGGCACGCGTACAGGCTGGGTTTATTGTCCATCTTTGTCCGCGTCGCGGCACACAGGGTGCCGCTTGTGCTGCATTGAAGTTAAGGCAGGTACATTTCTCTATTCTGCTTGGTGTGTCCTGTTAAAATAATACTCGTAGTGGTAGCGGCATGGTGCCGCTTAGCGCTGATTGAAAATGATATCAAGTATGATCGTTTATTCTGCTTGATTGTATTCTGATTAATAAATATTCGTGTGGGCATACGCCCATTTACTGTAAAGGAGGAAGCGATATGTCGGAAGCAGCCAAAGAAAACTCCTCAAAAAAAGAAAAAAAGAGGATACATACCCTTGACGAGTTAAGGGGCTTTGCTGTGTTTTGTATGGTGTTCTACCACGCATTCTATACCGTCGGATATTTGTTCAACTTCGACTTTGGAGTGAAGCTGATAGAATTCTTTATGCCGGCAGAACCGTTTTTTGCCGGACTCTTTATACTGATCTCGGGCATTGCCTCAAACCTCAGTCACTCAAACCTTGAGCGCGGCTGCAAGCTTCTGTTTATAGCCGAGGCAGTGACAGTAGTCACCTTCCTGGTTGTCGGCGAGGATCAGGTCATACGTTTCGGCGTGCTGCATATGCTCGCTGTCTGTATGATAGCCTTCGGACTTCTGCGAAAGGTCGTAGGGCTTGTACCTATGTGGATAGGAATAATACTGAACGTCCTGCTTTTTGTTTTTACACTACAGATAACACGGGGCTATGTCGGTATCCCGTTTTTATATCAGCTCAGGCTGCCGGTGGAGTGGTACAGCTCAGGTATCTTCTATGCTCTGGGTTTCCCGTCAAAGGATTTTGTTTCCAGCGACTATTTTCCGCTTATGCCGTGGCTGTTCCTGTTTTTTGCAGGCGGATTCTTCGGCAAGCTTGCTGCGGATAAAAAATTTCCTGCCTTTACCTATAAAAAGCATATACCGCCGCTTGCTTTTCTCGGCAGGCACGCGCTTTTAGTATATATACTGCACCAGCCCGTTATCTACGGCATTTGCAGTCTCGTAAAGCTTATTATCGGCTCAAACGGCTGAGCCTTTAGTTCCTTACACAACATGACAAAGAGGTGTAATTCTATGGATACAGAAAAAATAACAGAGCTTGAAAACGGCACAAAAGAGCTAAGTCCGGCAGAACCTGCCGAAAGCTCCGGACAGGATGGCGATGCCGCCGCAGAAGATATAAGTATTCTAAACAAGGACAGTACCTACAAAAAAGGAACAAGGCTATACAGAGCAGGGCTTATAACGCTTTTAGTGTTTGTTATAATAAACATAGTGTTTGAATTTACAGGTATAAAGTTCATAATAGCAAACGCAATACTTAACGCTTATTTTTATCTGTGCTATCTTGTACCGCTTATAATGATGAGTGTAGGACTCTATAAAAGCTATAAGGCAGCAAAGCTGATTAATAGCAAAAAGGAAAAAAGCCATTCTATATATTTTCTTTTCTCCTTTGCCTTGACTCTGCTGTTTGCCGTATTTGCCGTTATGACGGTTATCCAGAATCCCTATACCGACGCGGTCTTTACCGAAGAACAGCTTTCTGACGGCGATACGGTCACTGTCGTTGACAGCAACGTATCCGCGCATACACTGTTTTCTGCTCCGGGTGTGGGTATAGTACATAACATAGAGGTATTCAGAAAAAACGGTATACTTATGATGCCCGTCTGCTCTGCAACGTCGGATTCGGTAAACTATAGCTATTATATCGAGAAAAACGAAAAGGGAAATAATAAGTACACTCTCAATGTTACAAACGGTATGACCGTTCTGGTCGTACCCTTTGACTGAGATCATTGCTGACGGAGGAAAAATGGAACACGCAAAACGACTTTCAGAGGAATTCAAGATAAAACAGGAGTACGCGCAGAATATAATTGACCTGCTTGACGAGGGAAACACAATTCCATTTATAGCACGCTACAGAAAGGAAATGCACGGCACCCTTGATGATCAGACGATCAGAAGCATAAGTGAAAGACTCGAATATCTTCGCGGTATGGACAAGCGTACACAAGAGGTCTACTCTCTTATAGACGGTATGGGAAAGATGACCGATGAAATATCCGCAGCTCTTTTACAGGCAAAGACCCTTGCCGAGATCGAGGACATATACAGACCTTATCGCCCGAAAAGAAGGACAAGGGCAAGCGTTGCAAAGGAAAAGGGTCTGGAACCTCTGGCAGAAGAGATCATGAGTCTTAAAGACGGCGACCCCGAAGAGCTTGCAAAAAAATACATAGATGAAGAAAAGGGCGTTACCGACGTCGCAGATGCTCTGCAAGGAGCGTCCGACATAATTGCTGAAAACATATCGGATAATGTCGAGATAAGAAAGCGGATAAAAAACATTATCAGGCTCAACGGAAGTATTGTATCAAAGGCTGCCGATCCCGAAAAGGACAGCGAATACAGCACTTATTATAACTACCGCGACAGCGTAAAGAACATAGCCTCTCACCGCATCCTCGCTATTGACAGAGGAGAGCGCGAGGACATTTTAAAGGTAAGCATAGAAACAGAACCCGACAGATGTCTTAATATAATGTACAGGCTCCTTATAAACAAAGGGGGTACCTGTGCCGAAATAGTAAAGCAGGCGTGTGCGGACGCCTATTCGCGCCTTATCTTCCCGTCGGTAGAGCGCGAGATAAGATCAGAGCTAACAGACCGAGCCGACGAGCAGGCGATAAGGCTGTTTGCCATGAACCTCAGACAGCTTTTGATGCAGCCGCCGGTAAAGGGCTATAATACCATAGGTCTTGACCCCGGCTACAGGACAGGCTGCAAGACAGCCGTGCTCGATTCTACCGGCAGAGTACTTGATACAGCCGTTATCTATCCCACGCACGGCAAGAACGAGGT
>JAHKXX010000100.1 GCA_020627425.1 bacterium | reverse complement strand
CCTATAAATTAGATGTATTCGAGGGACCCCTCGACCTTCTGCTGCACCTTATCGAGAAAAACAAGCTGAATATCTATGATATACAAATATCAGAGCTGCTGTCGCAGTATCTTCGGCATATAGAGCTTATGAAGCAGCAGGACTTAGAGATAGCAGGCGAGTTTTTAGAGATGGCGTCGCGGCTGATACAGATAAAGTCGGCTATGCTGTTGCCAAAATACGAGGACGACGCGGACGAGATGAAAAAAGAGCTGTCAGGACAGCTTATAGAATACCGCCGCTGCAAGCAGGTAGCAAAAATGCTTGCCGATAGCATCAGCTTTGACAGCTTTGTCAGAGAGCCTGCAAAAATAAAGGCGGATATGAAATACAAGCGCACCCACGACAGCACTTATCTGATACCTGCATATATAGCAGCCGTCGGACGCGGTAGGGCAAAGATACCTCCGAAGGAGGATGCTTTTTCGGGCATAGTAAAGAGAAGGATAGTGTCCGTCAATTCAAAAATAATCAGCGTTATGAAAAGACTACGGAGCGGCTATAAACAAAAATATCAGAGTATGTTTATGGGAGCTGCGGACAAAAGCGAGCTTGTCGCTACATTTCTTGCTATACTGGAGCTGATAAAGGGCAAGCGCGTGCGTATAGAGGGCGAGGGCGACGAGCAGACCTTACAGATGACAGACGGGGGTGGAAGGCATTGGAAGAAGCAAGACTCAAAAGCGCTGTAGAGGCAGTTATATTTGCCTGCGGTACACCTGTGGAATATGAAAGAATAGCCTCGGCACTCGGCGTTGACAAAGAACAGGTACTGAAAGCCTGTAACGACCTGTCCGAGGAATACAAAAGCCGCCGCAGCGGAATCAGAATAGTAAGGCTAAACGACAGCTTCCAGATGTGCACCGAGGAAGAATATGCAGAACCCATAAGAACGGTGATGGATCTTCGTCGGAACACTCCTCTCTCACAGGCAGCAGCAGAGGTGCTGGCAGTAATTGCCTATAACCAGCCCGTTACAAAGGCGTTTATAGAGCAGGTAAGGGGTGTAGACTGCTCGGGCGTTGTGTCGAGCCTTATATCAAGACAGCTTATAGAAGAAAAGGGCAGACTGGAGCTGCCGGGCAGACCTCTGATATACGGTACTACCGAGCATTTTCTCAGATGCTTTAACATAAGCAGTATTGACGAGCTGCCGCCGTTGCCTGCAAGTGAAGAAAACGAAGCCGACGGGGATACACAGGACACCGACCCAAAAGAATCCGGCGACAGTGACGGTGACGCGGTATGAATATACTCAGGGTATTTTTAATAGCTCTTTGTGTACTGCTTTTTATCATTCTTTTTTGCCCGATAAGGATAAAGCTACTGTATAAGGATGAGGTCACGCTTTATGTCGGCTATCTGTTTCCCTTTATAAAGCTTATACCGATGAAAAAAAGCGATAAGCCAAAGAAGGAAAAAAAGAAAAAGCAGGAAAAGCAGAAAAAAGAGACCGAAGAAAAGACCGCTGAAAAAAGAAAAAACCCTCTGAAGGACTTTATAGACAAGAACGGGCTTTCGGGTCTTATAGATATAGTGAAATCCCTTGCCTCTATCGTTTTAAAGCTGGCAAAGACCGTATCGTCACACATAGTCGTGTCCGAATTTACTCTCACTGCGGTCATAGTCGGGGAGGACTCCGCAGACACCGCTATGAAGTTTGCTTATGCAAATGCGGCAATATTTCCGTCTGCGGCTGTTATAGATAAAAATGTAAAAAAATTCAGGAGAGATATACACCTGATACCCGGCTTCGACAAAAAGGAAACTGAGATAAGCCTTAAACTAAAGGCAGGTATCATACCTGTATTTATAATAATTGCCGCCGTAGCGGCTGCTCTGAAGGCACTTGTACTTCTGATACGATCAAAATGAAAAATAATAATTTAGGTGGTGTTTTTTATGAGTGAACGTCCAATAGAAGGTCTTATGGATACTACTCTCGGAAAAATCAAGCAGATGGTAGACGCAAATACTATTATAGGTCAGCCGATAACGACTGCCGACGGTACTACCATAATACCCGTGTCAAAGATAATATACGGCTTTGCCTCGGGCGGCTCCGAGTTTGACTCAAAAAAGGCAGACAAGCAGAACTTCGGCGGCGGCGCCGGAGCAGGAGTGACCATACAGCCTATAGCCTTTCTGACTATCTATCAGGGCAACGTAAAGATACTAAACGTAGCCGACTACAAGGACAAGGGCGACAGGGCTATCTCTATGGTACCCGAGCTTGTTGACAAGGTGATAGATCTCTTCAAAAAGGATAAGGGTGAGGACAAGCCCAAAACAGAGATAACAGTCAATACCACTACCGGAGAAACGACCGTAAAGGATCCCGTGCTGTGATGATGTACTGATAAGCATAGCCACCCGGCTCTCTGAATAATTATTAAAAAATCAATGTCAACAATATATAAAGTTTCGCCCGCCTTTACAAAGGCGGCAGAGTCCAGAGACAGAGTCTCTGGTCGCGCTCCGCAGAGCGCGAAACTCT
>JAHKXX010000010.1 GCA_020627425.1 bacterium | reverse complement strand
CAATGAAAGGCTGATCAAAACTGCGAAGATGACGTATTCGTTTGAAAACACGATGTATGGGACGCTCGGTCCAGAGAGAATTGTCTGGGATGAAGAAGCAAACGAAACAATGATAAATACAGTCAAAAAACAGGAAAAGAAAAAAGACTGATATTCTGATAGATAACAGAGCAAGGTGCTTTTCTCTGTAAGAAATAAGGGAGAACATATGAACTTTTCAAATCATAATGAAAACATAACATACAGCAATCACTACAGCGGACTGCTGGAGGTGAAGGGCGAAGGTGTTCTCTGCCGTGAAGACGCGGAAGTGTGGTGGAATCCGGAAACGGCTGGACAAATAGTTACGATGTTCTCAGCGTTACTGAAGGAATTACTGCGCTTGGCGAGTGATACCTCGATGCCTTCCCCAAAATCGACTGTCTTATCCTGAGCCAGACTGTTGTTTCTGTCGCCGTCACGTCTGCACTTGTCAGGTGGATGCGAAAAAGAAAAGTGCTGATTCAGGGCGAATATGATACTTACGCAGAAAGTTTCGCAAAGGAGAACAAACTTGATTTTCTGCACAGCGATATTCATATTGCCGACGATGACATAGAAATTGCCCACGAGCACGATATCATTACCCTCCGTTTTCATTCGGACGGTTCTGCGGACATTCACTACAACTGTTTTACACCGGGCGGCTCCGCCGGAAGTTACGGAGGAGGAGAATACGCCAATAAGCTGCCAAAGGATTTTTATGTCGGCTGCACCTTAGAGAAGTTTGCTGACAATTTTAACGTACGGATTCGGGAACAGATACTTTCAAACGAAGCAATAAGGCGTTTTCTTGAGTCGGCGAACCGCCGGTATGAGAAACGATGATGAGCACAGCAAAATCAGTTTATCTTTGAAAAATTGAATAATAAAAACAGCCTGTCGGTTCGTAAAATGAATCGGTAGGCTGTTTTTCATCAATCTGTTTATTAACCAAGAAATAACAAAATCACAATGCAATATCCACTTATTGTTCGACAATGTGGGTGACAATCTGGAACACCTCTTGAAATATAGTTTTTATTATTGTAAAATAATATTGTATGTTTGTGCCTTTCAGTTTATGTTCGAAGGAGGAAAGGTGATAGTGAATAAGCATTTGCTAAAACAGCTGAAGACAAATTATAGCGAAAGCAAGTAGAAAAACCGATGAAATCAAATAAAATATATCAGGCTTCCACATTACAGGCTTTAGCGCTCGGATATACAAGACCAGTTGTCACGGTACAGGAATTACTGGAACATGGCGATACAGGACTCGGTTCATTCGAGGATGTAGTCTGTACAGTATTCATATTCAAGGATAGATGTATGGTTTGAAGCGGTACACGCCCGTGCAGGAGCTCCGTACCGCTCGCAGCATATTTCTTTGAAGAATATCCTTTCAAAAACACAGAATGACTTCAGCTTTGAACGGCTACACGGAACATTGGTATGCATGTATTTTCCCGATTATTTGGACGGCATAAACGCTGCTGGGTGACATCTGCATTTTATCTCGGAGGACAGGAAGCTCGGCGGTCATGTATTCCGGGTATCAATGGGTTCCGGAGAATGTCTGCTTCAAAAAATGGACAGGATCGTAATACAACTGCCGAGAGAAGCAGCATTTGATACATACTCTTTAAAAAGCGCTTCACAGGATGAGATTGCGGAAGTAGAGCAAGGAAATGGGTAATGGTTCCCAGAAAGCCCGATGATGCACTGAGAGTACATCCACTACAGAATAAACCAAGCTGTCGGGCAACTACTTATATTCATGAGGAACTGCATATATCTCAAACAGGAATTGAAATTCCGAAAGAAAATATTTAAACTAACCGGAGGTAACCATGTATGTAATCAAAGGAAAAATCGACTCAAACAACGCATCTGCTTTTGAAAAGGAACTCTTAGCGGCGCTGCCAAGGGAGCTTGACGCAAGCAAGCTTGAGTATATCTCAAGTGCCGGTCTTCGCGTTCTCTTAAAGCTGACGAAGGCTGTCGGTGAAGTAACAATCAACAATGTCAGCTCCGAGGTCTATGATATCTTCGATGTGACCGGCTTTACAAGTATCCTGAATGTAAACAAAGCCCTTCGTGAGATCAGCATAGAATGCAAGAAGATTATAGGCAAGGGCGGAAACGGTACTGTCTACCGCATAGACGATGAAACTATTGTCAAGGTCTATCGCCCCGATATCAGTCTTGATGCTATTGACCGCGAGCGTGCCTATGCCAAGGCGGCTTTTGTTGCGGGTATCCCTTCCGTCATAGCCTACGATATGGTAAAGGTCGGCGACAGCTACGGTGTTGTCTACGAGGCAATGAATTCCGATAATCTGGGTCATGCTATCGCGAACGAT
>JAHKXX010000099.1 GCA_020627425.1 bacterium | reverse complement strand
TGTGGATAGATCAGACAACAGGTTTTATAAAAAAATATACTAACGAAAAAAATATCCGGTTTGATATAAAGACCTATACCAGCAGCGAGCTTGCAGCTGCGGATAAAACACGCTTTGATATAGCCTTTGTAGATATAGAAATGCCAAAAATAGACGGACTTACACTAATTTCTATCCTGCAAAAAAGAAACCCTCATATCGCTATTTTTGTAGTGACGTTTTACGGGTGCTATCTGGACGAGGCTATGGATCTGAATGCGTTCAGGTTTATTGTTAAGCCTATAGAGAGCGAACGCTTTTTCAGAGGAATGGACGCCGCTATCAGAAATTATAAAAAGCTGTCAAGAAAACTGACGCTTGACTATGCTGATGAAACCTACAGCATTTTCTCGACCGATATTATTTATGTCACCACTCAGAACGACCATGTTCAGATAGTTACGGACGACAGACAATATGTCGCGGCAGGCAGGCTGAAGGAATGGTTTGAAAAGCTGTCGGTATATCCGTATTTTTCCGTACCGCACCACAGCTATATTGTCAATCTGAATTATGTTTCGTACTTTAACCGACGGGAGATTTTTATGAAAAACAAAAAACAGGTCTACCGGATACCTGTTTCACAGCGCGGCTACCCGACCTTCAAGACAGACTACTATTCATTCGTAGGAAACGGGGGCTGATTACTGATGAAAAGAATGTTTAAATTAGCTAAATATACTATCTACGGAAACAAAATAAAGATCGCTGTTATGATAGTTTTTCTTTCTGTCTGCTGTATGGCTTTATCGGGCGTACAAGGGCGGTATCATTTTTATGACGATTACTATAATATATTTGACGCAGACGAGCTTCAGAGAACCGAGCTTGTTAATATTGAACAGTACATAAGCGTGAAAACCTCAGAACTGGAGAACGATATCAAAGAGCTTATCAAGGTACTTGAGGAGCATGATCTGACAGAGAATTTTGAAACGGACTTTTATAAAAACTCAGCAGAAACGTTTGACGCGTCCAATGCAAGGTACATAAAAAAGCTTGACTATATCAATCAGCTCAAAAAAATGCCTGCCGTAGAAAAGGTTTATTATCAATACTTTCCGGATTTTATCTTTAACAAGGACAAAAACAAAGCTTTTCAGAGCTGTACATTTATGAGTATTGATACCTATAGAAAGTTTTTTTACTCACCCGTTGACGGAGAGCACCTTGATACAGCGATACAGACAAGCCCCTATCCCAATGCCGTAGTCAGCGGCAACGATTTTGCTGATGTAAATATCGGCGACGATATAACAGTAACTGCACGGATAATACAGGACATAGACTCCGACAGCCTGTATCAGGCTGAAACACCGAAATACACAACAAAGGAATACAAAATTCACATAGTAGGCAAGGTAAGGGAGCCGTCAGTCTCTCTTAACTATCTGCCGAGTCAGGAAATAGACTTAAGTTATCCCCACAATAATAAAAATTCGAGCGAGATATATCTTGAGGATAATGCTTTTAATATGAATTATTTTTCCGACGTCCCGATAACTGCTTATCACGGCAAGGCAATGGTGGTCTATAAAGAGAATTGTACAGAGGCGGAAAAAAATGAAGTGAGAAATTATTGCAGCAACACCGCAAACAGCTATCTTGATAAGCTTTATAAAGAAACCAACCTCAAACTCGGAACAAACCTGACGCGAAGAGACGATACTTACCAAAAAGTCACCGTAAACGGCGACACGCTTTATAATTACTTTATGGAAAACAGAGAAGCTCTTGAAAATGAACTGCGGCAAAGACTGCTTCCTGTAGTACATACCCTGTGCATTGTGGGCCTGATCACGGCGGTATCGGTATTTCTAATGATGTACAACAGAAAGCGTGAATACTTATCCGTTCTATACAGAGTCGGAGCAAGCCGCGCCGCAATTTTCGGAAATTTCGAGATGATACTTGGCACAGCGCTGGTGTTTGTCGGGGTATTGACAAATATTATCAGTCTTTTATATCCGTTACTTATAAATGTCTTTTCCGAAACGGGCGACAGAAATGTTCTCGGAATAATCATAAACCCGACGCATTTTAGTTTTAAATACGACAGCTTTCTTTATGTATGGCTGTATTTACTGGCAATAATTTTGGTAGTGTCTATACTTATGTACCTTGTAATCATGAGAACAAACTCGGGACTGGCACGACTGCTGAACGGAAGGGTGTTTTTTATGGGAAAGAAAAGTCAGAGAAAAGAAATGGCAAAGCAAAAAGCCGAATCCACAGAGGAATACTATGAAATGCTGCGACAGCAGAACGAAAAAAACAAGGTGCTGATACACGATATAAACAAGCACCTGAGCATAATAAAAAATATGTCCGACAGCCGGGGAACCGAAATCGCGGACTATATCAATTCCATAACAAAGGACTTTGACGTAGGAAAGCCGATAGATTACTGCAATAATTCACAGCTTAATCTAATTATCGAAAGATACAAGGCTCTGTGCGAGCAAAACGGAATATCGCTTGGTATAGACGTCCGGGCGTCAAACGTAGGCTTTATGTCAAAGCCTGATATAACGGCACTATTTGACAACCTGCTCGAAAATGCCTTTGAGGCGTCAAAGAAATCCGAAAAAAAATTCATTGACCTGATAGTTCACACAAGAAGAAGGAATTTTCAGGTAATAATAGTAGACAACTCCGCCGACGACGTACCGAGGATAGACAAAAATATGATAAAAACAACAAAGCCCGGATCACTGCACGGTATGGGACTTATAAGTATACACAGAATTGCGGAAAAATACGACGGACGGGTATTTTTATCCTACGAAGAGGAGAACCACACGTTCCACGCAACTATAGTTATTCCGAACCACCCGTTTGACGAGGGTATGTCAAATCTGACATTATAAATGAAAAAGCAGGGACAACGGTTAAAATGAACCGCAGTCCCTGCTTTTGCTTTGTTTATGCTTTTTTCTTATCCGATACCTATGTACTGCATTTTCCGCATTTTGAGCAGCCGTTGCAGCAAAGCCTCATACCGCACTCACGGCAATGCTCACCAAAGAAAGGCTGATACAGTCTGTCCCTCGGAACAGGACTTCCGGCAGAGTCGGTCAGAATAAAGTCTATAGGCTTTCCACGAAAGCTCAGTCCGGATTTATATGCCTGACTGCTCTGAACCTTACCCTCCAGTTTGTAATGCTTACCGTCCTTTACAAAATGCCTGCCGGTGCCGCAAAACACAAAGGTAACATTGTATTCAACACATTCATCATGCAGTGATTTTACCCACTCATAGTGACACTCGCGTGCGCCGCCGTAGTTTTCACCATCGCACAGTACCTGCTCAAGCTGACCCGACGGCAGATATTTCCGTATGCTGACCGCACCGATATAGGGCGCGCACATAATTCCTTTATGCTTGAATGGCAGTCCGAGCAGGATCGGTATTCTTTCGTCCGCGCGGCGTTGGTTTTCACAGCTTACATTAAGCATAACATTTTCATACCCGTCGCCCCAGTCCGCCGGAAGATGAGCCGCTGCTCTTTCGGGACGTTTAGTAAGCAGGAAAAATTTTACATCGGAGCGCTGCCGCATAATCTGCCACGCTTCTTCGCGCCACTCATCAGCCTCCTCTAAAAAGAAGTCGCTAGTCATACACACACGCAGCATTTCGCCGCTCTTCACCTTATAGTTACCGTTTTTGTCTTTGCTAAGCGGATAACGAAAACCGGACTTTGTGCGGTATATCACGCTGCCGTCCCTGTCCCTGAGACTATCAAGATAGTACATATAGCAGTTCTTACAGCCCTCGCTGCACTTTTTGCAGCCGTGCCAGGGATTCCATATATCGTGCAACGCGCTCACCTCCTTTCATATTACTTAAGGCAACACCGCACAAATACCGCCTGTCGGCTTTGCACGCCATCTTTCGGCAAATTTTCCGTCATTTTTGCCAAAATCTCCTTGAAATACGTCAGTATTCCTGCGTCGATTTTGTCAATCTGACAAAAAATTATGCTCGAAATCTGACGCACAATCTCTGTGCGGT
>JAHKXX010000098.1 GCA_020627425.1 bacterium | reverse complement strand
GAATAAGTGTATTTGTCTTTTCTGCTTGGTGTATCACACTAAATCGCGTTACTTGCACCTATTCCAAAACACCCAGAATTATTTTACACCAACGCCTCCGGCGGAGTGCCTCCGCGGTCGATTCGCGCACTCTGATTGATGTTACCACCTACCTATCGGCATGCGTACGAGCGGGGTTTATTGTCCCTCTCCTTCCGCGCCGCACCGCAAAGGGCGGCACTTGACGCTGCTTTATAGTGGAGGCAAATATACTTGTCTACGATACTTATTGTCTCCGGGAAAGAAGAACTGCAAATATGATTTGAGTTTACGCGCCGTATTGTTACTTCTTCAGTTAAATTTTGCCACCGGCGGACAGCCGGTGGCAAAATTCTTAGGGGGTTAGATATTGTCGTTTCTTATGGTTTCTATGATGTTCATATTCTTTGTTTTTCTTATTGATATCCTCATAACTACCCATACGAATACAAGTACAAACAACAGACTCCCGAGTATAGCGCTCCACGGTATTACCCATGGTGCCGATACTCCTTCCTCGGTCTCCGTAAGTATTGCGGTCATCTGCGACAGAAGCAGGTTCAGAACTACGATTGATACCGTTCCTATAAGCATTCCGAACAGCCACGAACGGGCACTGTAGAATATGCTCTCCAGACTTATCATTTTGTTGAATTCCTTTTGGGTTACACCTATAGACTTCATTACTGCAAATTCCTTGCGGCGCAGACGCATATTTGTTGTAAGTGTATTCAGTACGTTTGTTATACCGATTATCGTGATAGCAGCAGCCAGACCGTAGCCGAAAAGATTAACAAGAGAAAGTATAGCCTGATTACGCTTTGTCTCTTCCTCGTGATTAATTACCGGATATCCATTTGATGAAATAATGTCCTCAACATTCTTTGAGTCGTCACACTCTACTGCTAATGTGTAATATACACCTATGGTGTCCCCGGCTACAAGCTTTTCAAAATAGTCCCTGCTTACTATCAGATTTCCTCCGTGCATAAAATAACCCGGAACCTTCAGCTTGTCAACGACCTTGCCTATCGTCAGATCCTTTATCTCCTGTGCCTTTTCTTCGTCCTCAGCTTCAACGCTGTTTGAACTTATAAGCTCGCCTGTTTCGGGGTCGTATTCTTCCTCATAGTAGCTCGGTACAGAGATAACACCGTTCAGTATGTCGCCGTCCTTATAATTGCTGTACGTCAATCTTCTGGTGTTGTCGTTGCTGTCAGTGAATATCGCCTTGTTATACAGTATTCCCTTATCCTTCATTTCTTCCTCGTCGGCGCCGATCTGTTCGAGTATATCCTTGTATACGTCGTCACTGAAGCACATCAGACTCAGATAGTATGTATATCCCTTTCCTTCTTCATATGTGTAGTTTCCGCCGCTTGTATATGTCGGCGGTATAAAAGCGATCTGTGATTCATCTGCACCTACTTCGATACCGATATACTGTTGTACTGTCAACCTTTCGGCGTCATCAAGGGAAGAGTATTCCTTTAATTCACTGCTTATTTCACTGCGCGAATGGTTACTGTCGGACTGTGTATATGCCAGCAGATCATAGTTTCCCATATCCATCATCGGAGCGCTGGATCTCTCAAAGAGAACAGAGAATGTAGTCATACCTATAAACAATCCTACGCTGATACCTATTGCGATGATCGTAGTACGATATTTTTTGCGGCTGCGTTTTACGTTCTTATACGCTATCTCGCCGCCGACACCGAACATCTTCTTTATTATACGGGGGCATTTATATACCTTGTTCTGATTTTTCTCTTTTTTTGTCTGTTTTGTCTGGGTATTGTTTCTTATAGCCTCTATCGGTGAGATCTTTGAAGCTTCTATCGCACAGCCAAGGGACGAAGCCAGGGTCAGCGCAAATCCCAGACCCAGGGAAATCGGTATAGAGAGCCACGGGAAGCTGTAAATAAACACAATATCAGAGCTTATCTGTGTTACTACAGAATTGACTATAGTGACGAGCAAATACTCAATACCAAGTCCGAGTGCAATACCAAGAGGTATTCCGATAAGAGCAAGAATAAACGCTTCAAACAGGACGTTTCGTCTTATCTGTCGCGGAGTTGCGCCGATAGACGACAGCATACCGTACAGCTTGTATTTTTCGTTTGTAGAGATAACGATACTGCTGCGGATAACAAACATACTCAGAATTATTATCATAGATATGATGAAGATATACAGCAGAGGGGTAATGTAGTCTCCTGGCTGCGTTGAATCTGTCTGTAAAATACCCTTTTGTACCAGTACAGATGTATTCATGCTGAGAGATATGCCGTCCTCATCAGAGCCGGTATATTCTCCCTGTGCTGTGATTTCCTCCGGATCTATACCTAAATGTTGTGAAATAATATCAGCATAATCCTTCTCGTATTCATCCTTTATGTTAACATAGATAGTATTGCAGTTATCTATATCGGTATATGTATAGAATGTCGGGGGACCGTTGTCGATATAATATTGACTTTTCAGTATTCCGACTACGGTGTATTCGACCGTTTTTGCATTTTGCATGACCGCATCAGGAGAAATATTTCCTTCATCAAATCTATCGTTTACCCCTATTTCTATCTGATCTATCTTTATTTTATCTCCTACCTTTGCACTCAGGTCAAAGTCGTTCATATATACTATCTCGTTTTCTTTTTTCGGGTATCTGCCGTCCTCGAGTGTTGTCCTGTACATACCGCTGAGATAGTTTTCACTTGCGGCGAATATGGCAGCCTGTGTCGCCTCTTTGTTTTTATCATCCTTAAAGGCTCCGGAGCCGACAAGCCTCGACCAGTATATGTCGCTTATTCTGCGGTCTTCTTTCAGCTTGTCAATATCATTTTTGGTCTTATCCGTATAGGCGTAACAATAATCCCAGTCTCCGTAATACTTTGTGTTATAGTCGTTCTCTGTTTCCTTCATAGCGCCTATCATACCCGTAATAACGGTAATAAGCGCAGCCGATACCATAATTGCTATGATAGTTACTATACTGCGGGCTTTGTTCATCCTGAGGTTTTTTATTGTAAGCTTTAACAGAATAGGCATATTATCGCACCTCTTCACATATTTTACCGTCCTTGACGGTGATTATACGGTCTGCCGTTTTTGCTATCTCGAGGTTGTGGGTTATCATAACTATGGTTTGTTTTAATTCCTTGTTCGATTTCTTCAGTATATCCATAATATCCTCGGTCGACTTTGAGTCGAGGTTTCCTGTCGGTTCGTCTGCAAGGAGCAGTGCCGGGTTGTTGATGATGGCTCTTGCGATCGAAGCCTTTTGCTGCTGACCGCCCGAGAGCTGATTCGGAAGGTTGTTTCTTCTTTCCTTTATCCCGAACAGGTCGAGTATATACTCCAGCCTTTCCTTATCGACGTTTACCTTATCAAGGTCACACGGAAGGGTAATATTCTCCTCTACTGTAAGTATCGGTATAAGATTATAGAACTGATAAACTATGCCTACCTGTCTGCGGCGAAATATAGCAAGCTTGTCAGGAGAGAGTGAGGTTATATCGTTGTTGTTTATAAAAACCTTACCGCTTGTAGCCCTGTCAACACCGCCGATGATATGAAGAAGCGTTGACTTGCCGCTGCCGCTGGCGCCGACTATAGAGACGAACTCTCCCTGTTCGACGCTGAGTGAAACATCATTTACAGCGTAGACGATATTATCGCCCTTACCATAGGTCTTTACTAAGTTTTCCGTTCTGAGTATTTCCATTATAAAAACCTCCGTGTTAGTTTTTGCTATGTATATAGTTTACATTATCAAAGTGACTTTAAAATGACCGATACGATAAATACAAAACTTTTTTGACTTTTCACTCTTTTGTTTTTATGATACAATATAGTCGGGTGATGGGTGTGAAAATTCTGCTTATTGAGGATAACGAGATCATATCAAAGGGACTGCTGTATACCCTCGGTCAGAACGGCTACGAGGTCGTACTGTGTGACAATATCGAAAAAGCGCTGATGCGTTCGGGAGAAGATTTCGAGCTGATGATAATAGATGTTACGCTGCCGGACGGAAACGGCTTTGATTTTTATGAAAGAGTAAAACGGTATAACCCGGCGCCTGCAATCTTTCTTACTGCGCTTGATGATGAGGATAATATTGTAAAGGGCTTCGAACTTGGAGCGGAGGACTATATAACAAAGCCCTTTTCTCCGAGAGAGCTTATTGCGCGTATAAAGCGCATCGAGCGCAGAAATCGCAATCAGGATCTGATAAAATGGGGAAATATAGCTGTAAATACAAAGAGCAGCACCGTCACAAAGGACGGAGAGGAGATAACGCTTACGGCTCTTGAATATAAGATTTTTTCAATGCTTCTGCAAAATGTCGGAAACACTGTAAAAAGAGAGGTGATCCTCGAGAGGATCTGGGATATCTCCGGAAACTTCGTAAACGATAATACTCTTACCGTATATATAAAAAGGATCCGAAAAAAGCTTGACACCGACAAGATAAAAACCATAAAGGGTATCGGCTACAGATTGGAGAAAATATAGAGATGAAAAGAAAAAACAAGTTTATTATTCTGAGTCTTGTTGTCTGTGTTTTTTTCGGAGTCCTGTGCTGTGTAGTGTGCAGTACCATTCTCGGCAATATCCGTATAAAGCACGACGAGGACACGCTCTCTGTTATTGCGGCTGTACGAGAAAAATATCCGCAGCTCACGAATGAGGAAATAGTAGATATCCTGAATTATAACGGAGATACAGACGCGACAAGGGATATGCTGTCCGGCTATGGCATAGATATAAATGACGGCGCGATTTTTATCAGAGAAAAAAATGATCATATACCTCTTATAGTAGTCTGTACCGCAGTATATGTTACGGGCGGTCTTGTGCTGATCGTTTTGATGATCATTCTTGATAGGCTTAACCGAAAAGAGATAGGCGAGCTTACTGACTATGTAAGAAAGATCAATAGCGGAAATTATGATCTCTATATAGAAAAGAATACGGAAACAGAGCTGTCTGTCCTCAGAAACGAGATCTTCAAGACAACCGTTACTCTCAGGGAGTCCAGCAAAAACGGCATAAAGGACAGACAAAGACTGAAGGAAGCTCTGTCCAATATCTCTCATCAGATAAAAACGCCGATAACCTCTATATTGATTATGACGGAAAATCTTTTGTCTGATGATGATATGCCGCAAAAGCTGAGACGGGAATTTCTGCTGGATATAAGACACAGCGCAAACAATACAAAATTTATGGTGCAGTCTATTCTCAATCTCTCGAGGTTCGACGCAAACGCGGTAGAGATGTATCTTAAGGAGGAAAAGCTGTCGGAGATCTTTGATGAATGTATAGAGCAGGTAGAAATACTTGCAGAATTGAAGGAAATAGAACTTGAAACAGAGGATAAAAACCGGACTGTACTCTGCTGTGACAAGAGATGGTTCTGTCAGGCGCTGGTGAATATTATAAAAAACTGTATAGAGCATACGGACAAAGGCGGCATGGTACGGATGTATACCGAAAACGACAAGCTGTTTACAAGGATAATAATATCCGACAACGGCTGCGGAATAAGCGAAAAGGACGTCATACATATTTTTGACAGGTTTTATAGGGGAAGCTCTGACGATCCCGACGGCGCAGGGATAGGTCTTGCATTATCGAAGAAGATACTTGATAATCACGGATTCACTGTTTCCGTTGACTCAGAAATAAACAAGGGCACAAGATTTACACTGAGACAAAGAAGAAAGAATTAGCAATGTGCAATTAATAGAGCATACAAATAAACTTATCTTCACTCTGAACCAGAGACAAGTTTATAAAATTACTGAAGACTGAAAACTTAAGACTGAAGAAGTAATAATGCTTACGCAAACACACGTCATACTTGCTGCACTGTTTTTTGGAGACAATGAGTAGAGTAGATAAGAAGACTCGCCTTCACTCCAAAGCAGCACGAGTGGCACCCTGAGTGCCACGACGCGGAAAAAGAGGTATAATAAACCCAACTTGAGACGTTGCCTTGCACTTGGCGTTAACAAAGACTTGTCACGCTGTGGCGTGCCGTGCACGCCCTTGCCGCCGTGCGGCAAGAGAGAGTTGACTGCGGATGCACTCCGCCTTGACGGGGATGGGGAGAAGGGAGTATAATGATGGAAGAAAAGGGGACTAAGATATGGATATAAGAGTCGGGGATGTGCTGGAGATGAAGAAGGAACACCCGTGTAAGGAGAAGGGATCAAAGAGGTTTCTTGTTACGAGGGTAGGTATGGATTTCAAGCTGAAGTGTATGGGATGCGGACACGAGGTCATGCTGCCGAGAAGCAGGGCGGAAAAGAATATCAGAAAGGTGATCCGCAACGACGAAATACAGTGATAAATGTATTCTTGAGTATTCGGAGGATGGATAATGATAGATAAGCTTGAGGCATTTTCAAAAAGATATGAGGAGCTTTCAAAGAGGCTCTGCGATCCGTCTGTTGTTACGGTAAATGAGCTTTATACAAAGACTATGAAGGAGTATAAGGAAGTAGAGCCTGTTGCACTCAAATATAACGAGTATAAAAAAATTGCTCTGAGCATTGAGGATAATAAAAAACTCCTCGAGGAAAACAGGGACGACGATGAGCTGAAGGCACTGCTGACTGAGGAGCAAAATGAGCTGGAGGAAAAAAAGAATAAACTAAGTGAAGAACTGAAGGAGCTTCTTGTGCCAAAGGACGAAAACGACGACAGAAACGTTATAGTTGAAATACGCGCAGGCGCAGGCGGCGAGGAGGCAGCACTGTTTGCAGGAGTTGTCTATAGAATGTACACTATGTATGCTCAGAATAACGGCTTTACCTTAGAGCTGCTGAATATAAACGAAACCGAGCTTGGCGGAATAAAGGCAATAAGCTTTATGGTCAGCGGCAGGGGCGCCTACTCACGCTTTAAGTTTGAGAGCGGAGTACATCGTGTACAGAGAGTCCCCGAAACCGAAACACAGGGAAGGATACATACCTCTACCGTGTCGGTAGCCGTTCTTCCGGAGGCAGAGGAGGTAGAGGTCAATATAGATCCCTCAGACCTGAAAATAGATACCTTCCGGTCAAGCGGCGCAGGCGGTCAGCATATCAATAAAACGGAATCTGCTATCAGAATAACTCATATACCTACAGGTATTGTCGTGGAGTGTCAGGACGAGAGAAGCCAGTATAAAAATAAGGATAAGGCTATGAAGGTGCTGCGATCCCGTCTGCTGGAGTCCGAAAAACAAAAACAGCACGATAAACAGGCAAAGGAACGCGCTTCTCAGGTGGGTACAGCCGACAGATCGGAGCGTATACGCACATATAACTACCACGAGGGCAGAGTAACAGACCACAGAATAGGTCTGGTGCTCTATAAAATAGACGAAATATTAAACGGAAACCTTGATGAATTTGTTGACGCGCTGACGGCGGCTCAGCGTGCGGAAAAAATACGTTCCGAACAGGAATAGGAGCTTATAATGGTATATAGTGAGCAGAGAGGTAAAAAATGGGAAAGAGCCAAGTGGGCGATCGCTGTTGTAGCTGCACTGCTTTTCTTTGTGCAGATAGGAGCAGCAATACAAATGATGTCCGCTATGGATAATAAGTATAAGCTGATAAATAATTATTACATCGGCAGTGTGGAAGTAGGTACGGATTTTTACGGCGAGTTGACCGAGGTGTGCGATGCGTTTTCTATAAAAAATGATATGAAAATAAATCAGGGAGATCCTACATGGTATCTGACGGTCGATAAGGATCACAGGGCTGTGCTTATTACGTCGAAATTTGCTACTCCCATAGATAAATCCATACAGGCACTCATAGACGGCAACACCGACAATGTCGCCTATAAGGGCGTTGTAAAAGCGATGACACCTCAGCAGAAGGACAGAGTGATGAAAGTACTCAAAAAGGGAAGTATACGCGAAGCGCTGAAGATAGGCGGAGATACAGAAGAATTTGTCTGTGACAGAGTGATAGACGCATATAACTGGGAAATGCCCTATAGTACAGGTATGGTTGTCGCTACTTTTATCGGCGCAGGTCTTATGCTGGTGGTAGTTTTCCTGTGTATGAGAAAAACCGTTGCGGATATGATATTCGCCTATAAGGAAAGACACGGAGTGGTTACTTATGACCTGAAATATACAAAGGATAATATCGTCAAGGAGGATATGTCCGACTACAGCGGAAACGAAAAAAATAAGGATAAGTTTTATGTCAACACAAGCTTTGACCGTACAAACTACGAAAAAGACGACGATCCTCTGAAACTGAAAACGGATACTACCGATTTTAACAAAATAGATAAGTATGTCAATAAGATCCTCAGAAAGCATCTGGAGGAGATACCGTATTACGATACCAAAGAAAAGCCTGAAAAGACATTTAACGACCCGACTTTATTTTATAGCGGCGGCGCAGATGATGACGGTAATTTTTATATGAATACCGAGGAACCGGATATGCAGCAGAACAATTCGGACAAATACTGATGCGCCGTGAAAGGAAGCAGGAAATGGAAACGCAGATACTGAGCCCCGATGAGATAGAAAAGGCGGCTCTTATAATAAAAAGAGGCGGTCTTGTGGCTATGCCCACGGAAACGGTCTACGGGCTTGCGGCGGACGCACTGAACCCGGAGGCTGTGGCGGCAATATTCAAAGCAAAGGGCAGACCGATGGACAATCCGCTTATCGTACATATCTCTGAATTGGAGCAGATATACGGGCTTGTGTCGGAATTCCCCGAAAAGGCGCGTATACTCGCTGAGAAATTCTGGCCGGGACCACTGACTGTGATACTTCCGAAGTCAGAGGTAATTCCCGATGAAGTCAGTGCCGGTCTTACTACGGTTGCTGTACGCTTTCCGAGCAACCCTATAGCCAGAAGGCTAATCAGTCTTTCGTGTCCGCTTGCCGCACCCTCGGCAAATCTGTCCGGAAGCCCCAGCCCGACAAATGCCCGACATGTCTATGATGATATGAAAAACAGGATAGACGCCATTATAGACGGCGGCGAGTGCGATGTGGGTGTAGAGTCTACCGTGATAACCCTTGCAGAGGATCCGCCGAGACTTTTAAGACCAGGCGGGATAACACCGGAGCAGCTGAGAGAAGCTATAGGCGAGGTAATTATTGATGACGCCGTTTTTAATCCGCTGAAAGCCGACAGGGCTGCGCCAAGCCCCGGAATGAAGTATAAGCACTACTCTCCGCGTGCTGACGTAGTGCTGCTAAGGGGCGATATAAACAGGTTTGCAGAGTATGTAAACAGCCACTATGATAAGGACACGGCGGCGCTGTGCTATGATGAGGATATACAGGGACTGCGCTGCGAGCATATCAGTATCGGACGGGCGCACGACTACAATACTCAGGCACACAGGCTGTTTACGGCGCTGAGGACGGCTGATGAGCGCGGCTTTAAGAAAGTCTATGCCCATTGTCCGGGTACAAGCGGAGTAGAGCTTGCTATATACAACAGAATCATCCGTGCGGCAGGTTTCGAGGTGATAGAGCTGTGAGAGGGGTAGTTATCGGTCTTACCGGACAGACCGGAGCCGGAAAAAGTACCATCGCCGAGATCATAACAAAGCTGTATCCGGATACAGTCGTGATAGACGCAGATAAGGTGAGCCGCGAAATAATGCGCGACGGGGGAGAATGTATAAAGAAGCTTGAAAAGTGCTTCGGCAGCGATATAACGGACAGCACCGGGCACCTGATACGCGCCGTGCTTGCACAGAGGGCGTTTTGCAGCCGTGAAAAAACGGAGCTTCTGAACAGTATAGTTCATCCGCTGATAATAGCGCGCTCGGGTGAATATATAGACGCCGCGAGAAATAAACACGGGCTTATTATTTTTGACGCACCTCAGCTTTTTGAAAGCGGAGGCGACAGGCTTTGTGATATTACTCTGTCGGTAACAGCGCCTGTGGATATCAGGCTGAAAAGAATAATGAAAAGGGACAGCCTGACTGAATCGGCAGCTTTGCTGAGAATAAACGCTCAGCATGATGAGGCATATTACAAAAGCCGGTCGGATCATTTGCTCGACGGATCACTCCCTCTTTGGCAGGTACAGGAACAAGCCGCAGAGCTTTTGAATAAAATAAAAGGAACAGAGGTGCTGAGTTGAACAGGATATTAAAAGCAGTACTGCTGACATCAGCGATCATAGGGATCTCCGCAGTTGGTGCATGCGCCTTTCAAAAGGCAAGTAAAGAGTATACTTCAGAAACCTATCCGCTGAAATACAAAGCAGAGGTTATGGAGGCTTCAGAAAAGTATGACATCTCTCCTGCCCTTATATACGGTGTTATCAAAACCGAGAGTAATTTTAAGCCTCAGTCCGAATCAAACGCCGGAGCGGTGGGACTTATGCAGCTTACCGAGGATACCTTTATATGGCTGCAAACATATTATAAAGATGAAAACGAGCTTTCCTTTGAGGATCTGAAAGAGCCTGAAATAAATATTGATTACGGTACCCATGTGCTGTCAATACTTTTTGATATGTACGAGGACGAAAAAACGGTGCTGTGCGCCTATAACGCCGGAATGGGTACGGTCGATGATTGGCTCGAAAACAAGGAGTATTCAGAGGACGGCAAAACTCTGACAACGGTGCCGTATCCCGAGACCGACAATTATCACAGGCTTGTTATGCAAAACGAGAGTGTTTACAACAAGCTTTATTTCAGTAAAGACAGCAGTACTATAGAAGAGTCTGCGCAAACAAGAAAGGAATGATCTTATTATGTCAAAGAAGGAAGAAAAGACAAAGGCACAGCAGTTAAAGGAAAAACTGCTGATGAAAAATGAAAGCGGAGCAAAGACGCTCGGCGAGGAGGAAATAAAGAAAGCTGAGGATTTCTGTAAGGATTATATAGGCTTTATCGGAAAGGCAAAAATAGAGCGCGAGGCTGTCGAGTATGCGATAAAGCACGCAAAAAAGTCAGGCTTTACCGAGTATGATTATACAAAGAATTACAAGCCCGGCGACAGGGTATATGTAAATAACAGGGACAAGGCTGTTATGCTTGCCGTTATAGGCAAAAACGGAACAAAGAACGGTGTTCGTCTGGGGATCGCGCATATAGATTCTCCGCGCCTTGACCTGAAGCCGAATCCGCTGTATGAAAGCAGCGACCTTGCGCTGTTCAAGACCCACTATTACGGCGGAATAAAGAAATATCAGTGGCCGACAGTGCCGCTGGCTCTTCACGGTGTTGTTGTAAAGAAAAACGGCAAGGTGATAAATGTTACCGTGGGTGAAAAAGATGACGAGCCGTGCTTTGTTGTGTCCGACCTGCTGCCGCATCTTGCGAATGAACAGATGTCAAAGGTTATGACAAAGGCGTTTACCGGCGAGGATCTTAACGTCCTTATCGGAAGCCTTCCCTTCAGGGACAACGACGAGAGCGAAAGCGTAAAGCTGAACATTATGAATATAATATTCAAAAAATATGGTATTACCGAGGAGGACTTCCTCTCTGCCGATCTTACTATGGTGCCTGCTGCAAAGCCGCGCGAGGTAGGCTTTGACCGGTCATTGATCGGTGCCTATGGTCACGACGATAAGGTGTGCGCTTATCCTGCACTGAGAGCTATACTCGATATAGATACACCTGAGCGTACCACCATAACCGTTCTTACAGACCGCGAGGAGATAGGCAGCGACGGCAACACGGGTATGAAGAGTACCTATCTTGCGGACTTTATAGCAGACCTTGCAAAGCAGGATGGGGAAGAGCTGAGACACGTTATGAGAAAAACAGACTGCCTCTCTGCGGATGTAAATGCAGCCTTCGACCCGAGCTATGCCTCTGCGTTTGAAGCAAACAACTCCTCGTTTATAAACCGCGGCGCGGTAATAACAAAATACACCGGCAGCGGAGGAAAATACAGCACCTCGGACGCTTCGGCAGAGTTTATGGCAAAGATCAGAAATATACTCGACAGCAAAAACGTGCTCTGGCAGACAGGCGAGTTGGGTAAGGTAGACGGCGGCGGCGGCGGAACCATTGCAAAGTTTGTTGCAAATCTGAATGCGGATGTCGTTGACCTTGGAGTACCTGTGTTGTCTATGCACGCCCCCTTCGAGATAGTATCCAAAATAGATGTATATGAGACCTACAGAGCGCTGTACGAGTTCTACTCCTTTGATTGATTCTATGGCTCATATAGGCAATGGCGTCAACTTAAGAAAACATAAAAGTTTCGCCCGCCTTTACAAAGGCGGCAGAGTCCAGAGACAG
>JAHKXX010000009.1 GCA_020627425.1 bacterium | reverse complement strand
GGCGCGTGCTCGCGCTGAGCAATTCGCGCACTCGGGTTGGTTGTGCCCTGTACTTTGTTGGCACGCGTACAAGCTTGGTTTATTATAACTCTCCGTCCGCGTCACGGCGCTCAGGGCGCCGCTCGTGCTGGTTTTATGTGGAGGCGAATGTATTTCTCTGAACTATTTTATGTACCTACTTTTGTAATTTTACTGAAAACTTAAGGCTGAAAAATGAATAATGATAGTGTAAACTCACGTCATACTCGCTGGACTTCTTTTTGGGAACAATGAGTAGAGTAGAATAATAAAATTGCCTCCACTCCAAACCAGCGCTAAGCGCCGCCCTGAGCGGCGTGACGCGGGATCAGAGGGACAATATACCCAACCGGAGACGGTGCTCCATAGTCGGCGGTAACAAACACTTGCCACGCTGCGGCGTGCCGTGCACGCCCTTGCCGCCGTGCGGCAAGAGAGAGTCGACCGCCCGGGCACCGGGTCGGGGTTGTAAGGGGGGAGAATTTCTGGTATAATGTAGGTAAGGCTGAAAAACGGCAAAAAAATATGAAGGGACGGATAGAATTGAAATATGATGCACAGGATTGTGAGCTTGTTTTTAAAGAACAGCTGACAAAGACTATCTATGATTTCCGACTGAAAAATAAGACGCTTGCAGAGATAACAAGACCCGGACAGTTTGTACAGGTGCTTGTTCCCGGAAAGACACTTCGCAGACCGATATCTGTCTGTGATGTAAATGACGACTGTATAAGACTTGTGTTCGAAACAAAGGGCGAGGGCACCGAAATTATGTCCCATATGAAAACAGGAGACAGCGTTAATATTATCGCTCCTCTCGGTAAGGGCTTTGATATAGAGCCGAACAGAAAAACCGTTTTTGTCGGCGGAGGTATCGGCGTGCCGCCTATGCTTTTTGCTTCTAAGGCTCTCGGTAATAACGCAGTAGTAATAAACGGCTTCAGAAATAAGGACGCTGTTATACTGTCCGAGGACTTTAAAAATAACGGTGCAAGACTTGTTGTTACTACCGACGACGGGTCGTTCGGTGTTCACGGCTTTGTTACCGATGTGCTGAAGGACGAAATAAAAAACGCAGAGCTTGTCTGTGCGTGCGGCCCTATGCCTATGCTGAAAAACGTAGCCGCTATGTGTATTGAAAACAAAGTACGGTGCCTTGTTTCCCTCGAACAGAGAATGGCATGCGGTATCGGCGCCTGCCTTGGCTGTGCATTCCCGATAAAAACAGGAGACACAGTCACCTATAAGCACGTATGTAAGGACGGACCTGTATTTAACGCAGAGGAGGTAGTATTCTGATGGCAGACCTTTCACTTGATATTTGCGGAGTACATTTTAATAACCCTATTATAGCAGCCTCGGGTACTGTGGGCTTCGGCAGAGAATACGCCGAGTTTTATCCGCTGTCTGTTTTCGGCGGAATATCGTGCAAGGGTACAACGCTGAAGGAGCGCCCCGGAAATCCGCCGCCTCGTATCGCAGAGACACCTATGGGTATGCTGAACGCAGTAGGACTGCAAAACCCCGGCGTCGAGCATTTTATAAAATATGACCTGCCGTGGCTGAAACAGCAGAACACGGTAGTTATCTCTAACGTAGCAGGCAGTACCGTGGAGGACTACTGTAAAACGGCAGAAATGCTGTCGGATACCGATATCGATATGATAGAGCTGAATATTTCCTGCCCTAACGTAAAAAAAGGCGGAGCACAGTTCGGTACCTCGTGCGAGGGTGCGTCTGCGATAACAAGAGAAGTGCGCAAATACTGCAAAAAACCGCTTATCGTAAAGCTGTCTCCGAATGTTACTGATATTGCCGAGATAGCAAGAGCAGTAGAGAGCGAGGGCGCGGACGCAGTGTCACTGATAAACACACTTACCGGAATGAGAATAGATATTAATACGCGCAGACCGATAATAAAAAATATTACCGGCGGACTCAGCGGAGCGGCAGTTTTCCCGGTAGCAGTCCGTATGGTATGGCAGGTAAAAAAAGCCGTAAAAATACCTGTTATAGGTATGGGCGGCGTTACAACGTGGAAGGATGCCGTAGAGATCATGCTTGCAGGCGCGGACGCTATACAGATAGGCACGGCGCTGTTTACCGACCCCTATGCTCCGGTAAGGATAGCAGAGGGACTGTCGGCTTATCTTGACAAAAACGGTATTTCTTCCGTTACCGAGCTTACCGGTAAGGTACAGACAGACTGAAAATAAAAAGGGTGTGCAAAAACAAATTGACAAAGCTTATACTGCTGCGCCACTGTCAGGCAGAGGGAAACCTGAAACGATTCTTTCAGGGCAGAATAGACAGCGATATCACTGATACGGGAAGGCTTCAGATAGCACAGGCAGCCGAGCTGCTCTCGTCAGAGCCGATAGACGTTATCTATACCACCTCCCTGCAGCGCGCAAGAAAAACCGCAGACGGGATAAACATATATCACGAAGCGCCTTTATTTATCGACGACGGTCTGATAGAAATAGACCCCGGCGAGTGGGAGGGCAGGTATCTGACCGATATAGAACGCGAATACCCCGAGCAGTACTATAACTGGAGAAACGACCCGGCTGCCTTTGCGGCTCCCGGCGGAGAGACTATGGAGGACGTATATAACAGGACATCAAAGGCGCTGATGAACATAGTCAGAGAGAATAAGGGAAAAACTATATGTATAGTGTCTCATGGGTGCGCTATAAAGAATATGATGTGCTTTCTGCGCGGGCTGCCCGTCAGCAGGATAAAAGAGGTACCCCTGGGAACAAACACGTCGGTAAATGTAATAGGCTTTGACGACGCGATGAAACCAACCATAATAATGGATAATTATACAGACCATCTACAAAAAACCTTCGGAGAAAGAATATGATAATATTATCTGTTGATTACGGCAGAGTAAGGACAGGTATCGCGGTATGTGACAAACGGGAGATATTGGCGTCCCCCGTTTGCACAATAACGGAACCGGATATGAAAAAGCTGGGCGAAAAAATAAAAAGTATCGCAGAGGAGAAACGCGCCGAAATGATAGTTCTCGGGCTGCCGAGGAATATGGACGGTACTGAGGGAGAGAGCGCGCAGAATGTCCGCAGCTTTGCCGAAATACTAAAAGAAAAAACAGGACTGCCGGTAGAGTTCAGCGACGAACGCGGTACTACCGTAACAGCCCACAGCTTTCTGAATGAGACCGACACGCGCGGCAAAAAGAGAAAGGCAGTAGTAGACGCAGTCGCCGCCGTGATAATACTTGAGGACTATCTTAGCTTTAGGAGGAATAACATATGAGCGGTGTTCCCCCGTCCCAAAGGCTGTCAATAGGCGAGCTTTTTGTATCGCTGGCAGTAGGGCTTATGTTTTTTTTGATGCCGAATGACGCTCAGAACCAGTTTGACGAAGCAGGTATTGCGATAGGCTCTGTGTTTATCTGCTCTCTGATAACGACTCTTGCGCTGCTGCTTATTGTCAAGCACTATACAGCCATCGGCTCGGCACTTTTGTTTATGGCTGTAATGCAGGTAGTTTCTTTTATATTTTCTACAATATACGGAATAATCAACAAAGGTGACAACTACTGGCCGGGGTTTTCCGAGTACCAGCTGATAACGATATTTGTCCTGTGGACAGTGCCGTTTTTTACCGGCGTGGTATTCCGTCTGCTGTCCCTCGGCAGCAGAGACACTACCCATTACAGAAGAAATTTTGCGCGGTTTATGTCCCTGTCGCTTCGGGCTCTTATCATTATATATATTCTGGTAATAGTGTTTGAGATGATAATCCCCGAAAAGCCGAATATAGCCTCGGAGCGCATTGTTAATTTTATTCCTCTGGACAGGATACGATCCTGTCTTGACGGCACACACGACAACGGCACTATGTATATTATGTGGCACTGTCTCATACTGGCGCCGCTCACCTTTAGCCTGCTGACGCTTAATCCCGGGATAAAGTGGTGGCACCTGCTGATAATATGTGTTTCATTCGGCTTTACGATCGAGCTTTTGCAGTATTCGCTGAACACCTCTACTGCGTGTCTGGATGATATGATAATGTATCTTATCGGGGGACTTGCAGGAGCGCTGCTGAAATACTTTATAGATCTGATACGAAACGCTTTCACCGGCGGCGAAGAAAAACTGATGCTCAGCGTAGAATATGTCCCCAAAAAATCCGTCGAGCGCAAAAACTCTACCGCCATAATCCCCGACTAGCCCGGTGCCCGGGCGGTCAATTCGCGCACTGTAGTTTTTATTACCGCCTACCTTATTGGCACGCGGTCGAGCGTGGTTTATTGTACCTCTCATTCCGTGCCGTGCCGCACAGGGCGGCACTTGACGCTGGTATGGAATGGAGGCAAGTATACTTGTCTGCTCTATTCATTGTTTCCATAAAGCAACATAGTGAGTCTGACT
>JAHKXX010000097.1 GCA_020627425.1 bacterium | reverse complement strand
TTGAAATACGTCAGTATTCCTGCGTCGATTTTGTCAATCTGACAAAAAATTATGCTCGAAATCTGACGCACAATCTCTGTGCGGTGTTGCCTTAAAAAACGAAGAACATCAGTCTTGATTTTTATCCGAAGTATATTATATAATTGTTGTCATAACGAAAAACAGATCAGAATTCCGGAGGGTAAAAATGAGAAATAAACAAAAACGCAGGATGCTGATGAAAGCGTTTAAAACGACCGGAGCAGATAAGATCATAGGTGCATATATTCTGTGGTTCTTTATTGCGGCAGCAGTCATATGGCTCTGGGAGCCTGATATCAACGGATACGGAGACAGCCTGTGGTTCTGCTTTGCAACTGCTACTTCTATAGGCTATGGCGATCAGGTAGCCGTAACTGTTGTTGGCAGGATCATTGCAGTGATCCTTTCAGTCTATTCCATTGCGGTCATTGCGGTATTCACAGCGGTAATAACCAGTTTTTTCACAGATATTGCCCGATGGAGAGCAAACAACAGCGCCCGTAAATTTCTTGATGAGCTTGAACATCTGCCGGAGCTTTCCAAAGAAGAACTCGAAGAGCTTTCCCGAAGGGTAAGGGATTTTAATAGATCCTGAAAATCATAGCTTTGTTATCAGACAAAAGGACATTTCACCTTAAACCGTGAGATGTCCTTGTTTTTTTATTATCTATTTTTTTACTGCACGGCGGCTTATCCTCTGATATACAGGCTTCATTGTCAGCCCTTGTATTACAGTAGTAAAGAAAACGACAGCGTATGTTCCGCCAACAATGATATAGTAAGTGTTTTCGGGCAGCATTTCACGGGTACTCATAGCAAGTGCAACCGACAGACCGCCCCGAAGTCCTCCCCAGGTCAGCAGCTTTATGAGATCAAGCTTACCGTAGCCGTCGGGGATCTTTCCCATAAACAGGGATGAGATTCCGAGACTGCCGGAGCGTGCGACAAGGTTGAGTGCGATCGCAATAAGCGAAAGAATAATAACAAAAACTAACGGACTCATATCACACCTGCCTTAATATTATTTCTGAATAAAAACTCTTATCGTCATAACGGAATTTACAATACCCTTTGTTTTTTTGTACTATAGCTCTGACCGATTCAAGACCTATACCATGGCCTGTAGCCTTGGTCGATATATATTTACCGCCTTTTTCGATTATAGTACCGTCAAATGAATTGGAAACAGCAATATACAGATCGCCGTTCGGCTTTGTATCGGCTACAAAAAGTATCTCCGGGGTACTGTCTCTGACATTCTGAGCCGCAGAAAGGGCATTGTCAAGGATATTTCCTACAACGGAACATAATTCGTAATCTGAAATGACTATTTTTTCGGATACATTAAGCTTTGCATTAAAGCCTATCTTTTCCTCCCTTGCTTCTGCTGCATAATATGCTGTAATCGCATTCAGCGCAATGTGCTCACAGAATATGGGAGGAGCAGAGTTTGCGTCGATACCTGCCCCGTATTCCTCCAGCAGCTTGCGAAGCTGTTCGGTGTCGTTATTTGCCGCAAGAGCCTGTGCGGTTTTTGCCATATAGATGAAATCGTGCCGCATACGCGCGGTATTGTCGAGATATTTTTTCAGATTGTTATATTGTGCAGCCTGCAATCCCAAAAGTCTTGCACCCTGTTCGGATTCCGCTTTTTCAGTGACCGCTCTGGCAATATGATAAAGCATTATGAGGATCGTAAAATAAAAAACGATGAGTATGATCTCGACCATAACGTACAGCTGAAAAATCCTTCCGACACGAACGGTTAAATGATTCTGAGGTATCATAAATATATTTGCCGCTGTTACAATAGTCGGTATAGTCCATATGAATTTCCATACAGAGTTGATATTGTCATTATCAAACAGCCATCCCAGCTGCCGGATGAATAATGATTCTACCGCTAAAAATGCAAG
>JAHKXX010000096.1 GCA_020627425.1 bacterium | reverse complement strand
GGTATCGTTTTCTCCGTTAGCCCACTTTGTTTCGAAGGTCCAGCCCTCCAGCGTATTTGAGTGCGTAAGCTCCTCGTCAGCAAACACTGCGCCCATATCAAAAACGCACATAAAGACCGACAATGCCAGCAACATCGCCATTGTTCTTATTCTGTTGTAGTATATTATCTTGCTCAGTCGTTTTTTCATTATCCTGCTGCCTCCTTGGGGTGGGGGTTGTGACTTTAAATTGATATTAATGCGAAGTTTATTGAAAAATTATAAAATACTGATATTGTAATATTAAACTATAGTTATCAATATATATACTTAGCTTTAGTATACATTTTATAAATCAAGTTGTCAACTTATGTATTTAATTAAAAAACCGAACAATCAGGAATAAACAGGAATTTAAAATAAAATAATAATGGATTTATAATTGGTAGTATTGAATGTAATTACAATAATAGCAAGACCTTCCTTGAGAAATACACTCTCGAAAAAGGTCTTGTTTTGTGATCCGTCTTAGTAACTATCTTTATGTTTGAAGCCCGTCAGACCGTATCAGCGGTTCTTTAAATATTCTCTTATTATATGAAAATGAGAGTATGGAACAGCTTTTTTATCCGGGTCGAGCTCTGACAGAAGCTTTTTCAGCATATCGTCGTTGGCATTTCCTTTATATTCCGAGTCTTTGACAACAAGACCAAAGCCTGCAAGAAGTGTAACCGCTGCAATATTATCATTTTTGCCTTCCTTTAGCTCGTTGTCGGTTATAGACCTTGTTTTCACAAGGTTTTCTCCGTCGGTGTTTTTATAATGCACCTCAACAAAAGCCAGCTCATCTCCGGCTTCCTCGGTCGAAACTTTTACATAGCGTCCGGGGTACTCCTGTGAAGCCTTTCCTCTCTTAAACTGCACAAGTGCTATTACATTATGCTCAGAGCCGATACCATCGGTAGCCTTTTCGGTGTCGTGAAATTCCTGTTTTGTCAAAGCTCTTGCATCATATCCAATGAGTCGGTATTCGCTCACCTTGGCAGGATTCATCTCAAGGGATATTTTTACATCCTTTGCAACCGTCATAAGGCTTGACATAAGCTTATCGCTCAGGTAGTCGCTTATATCGGCAGGATTTGAGACAAAGGTATAGTTTCCGTTACCGTTACGCGACAATGTCTCCATTTTGTCATCCTTGAAGTTATTAAAGCCATATCCGACTATTGACAGATATATACCCGTTTCTCTCTTTTCCTTTATGAAGTCGCCTAGGCTCCCCTTTCCTGTGATACCAAAGTTGAAATCGCCGTCGGTAAAGATAAACACGCGGTTATTTGCTTTTTCGTCATAGCGCTCTGTCAGATATGTATATGCATTTTCCAATCCGTCGCTGCCGTTGGTACAGCCGCCTATACCGTCTATATCGAGTATTGCGTCAACACAGTCGTTCTTGTCTTTGCAGTCCAGCTTTTTTACTACGGTCTCGGTTTCGTCGGAGTAGGCTATTATGGATATGGTATCGCCGTCCCCAAGTCTGCTCATAATAGATGCTATCGACATCTGCACAAGCACCCATCTGTCCTCCATACTACCCGACACATCCACAAGGAAGCACAGGTTCTGTTTCATATTACCGTCTGCTTTTTTTGCCTTTAGTCCGACAAGCAGCATCTCACTCTCATCATCCCAGGGGCAGTCTCCTGTCTCTGCGGATATGGAAAAAAGCTCGCCGTTTTCAGGCCTTGGCAGATGGCAGTCATAGGAATTTATGATCTCTTCAATGCGGACAAATGATTTATCCACTCTGCTTCCGGTGCTGATCTTGCTTCGTAAATATGCCCACGAGGCAGAATTGACATTGGCAGAGAAAATAGCAGCAGGGCTGTCAAGGGGGCTTTGTTTTTCGTTTTCGCGGGGATCCTCAGTGGTCGCAGTATTAAACTCCGGCTCCATTTGTACCTCGGGCATCATCATAGGCATAGCATCCTCAACCACAGCTCCGCATTCGGCGGGTACTCCTCCCATCATTCCGGGTGCGCCTCTCATCATTGCGGAAGCACCGCCCATCATCGGCATACTTCTTAGCATTGCTCCGAATCCGCCGCTCTCGTTTTCATAAAAATTTCTTTCTCTCAAAAACTCCCAATCATCCGAGTATCTTTTCTTTGGATCAATTTTTATCTTTGCTCCAAAGCACTCCGAGCAGAGCTTTTTCGTCTGCCTCTCATTATAGCCGAGTGAGCGATAAAACTCCTCCATCTCTTCATACTGCTGCGGATTCATTCTGTAATACTGCCTAGACATACTATTCCTCCTTGAATATTTTTATCTAAATTTTACCATACCCTCCCCAATTAGTCAACCGGCGTGCCGCGGCGGAGTGCCTCCGCGGTCGATTCGCGCACTCTGATTGATGTTACCACCTACCTATCGGCACGCGTACGAGCGGGGTTTATTGTCCCTCT
>JAHKXX010000095.1 GCA_020627425.1 bacterium | reverse complement strand
CATTCATATCAAGACCGCTGTCTGTCCTGCCGGAGGCTCCTTCCTCAATATCGACGAGCCGAAGTTCAAATTCTCCGTTTGACATGCTCCTGAAACGATTATTGGCTGAGATAAGAATACGTTTCATATAGTATCTCTGAACATAGGTTTCTATATCCATTCTCTCTCCCTTGAATCCTGTTCCGCCTCCCATTCCTCTGTACAATGTATCCAGTCTTCTGCATTGTTCGCTGATCTTTTTCCCTTCGCCCAGTAATTTGCTCAGTGCAGAGTTTACAGCTATATCTATGTTGTATATTTCGCTGAATTGGTTAAATATCTTTTCTGCATTGTCCGATTTTTCGCGAGATGAATTGTAGTTTGATGATAGCAGCTCTATATTCGGCTCCGGTCTTTCACCTATGTTTTCATTTGCCTCATTCAGTCTGTCTGATGACGAGCGTCTGCCTTGCTTATATTCATCGATCTCTTTTTTTAGACTTGCCGACTCACTTCTTGAGTGAAGAGAAACTATCAGATTCCATTCTTCCTCGTTTTGCTTTTTATCGGCAAGAGCAGCAATATATTCGTTATTTCTTTCATTTTCCTCTGATTGTTTTTTCGGCAGCTCTTTAGTATAGCTTTCGATCAGAGCGTTTGTTTTATCGAGGCATCTTTTTAATTCACGATAATTGCTCTCGGCTTGTTGTTTTTCTTTTTCCGCTGCATTTTTCTTTAATGATAAACTCTCTATAGCTGATTCAGCCTGTTTCTTTGATGTATAGGCGCCTATACTGCTTTTTTTACTGTTTATATTACTGAGCAGGGCTGCTTTGTTTTTATCTGACTGTACAAGTCTTTCTCTGACTGCTTCAAGTTCTTCGTCCAAAAGCTTTAGTTCTTTCTCATTGTTTTTGATCTTTAATAAAAGCTCGTTATACTCACTGACCTCTTTTTTTATTGTTTCTCCCCTTTTATTATGCTCAATTCGGTATGAGTTAAGCTGAAGTCTGAGTGATTTTATTGTCTCATCATCTGTCAGCTTGATAAATGCAGACATTTCTTCTCTTATTTTTGTGTCAAGTTCGTCAAATTGGCTTTTTAACTCTTCAATGCTTTTTTTCTCGGAATTGCATTTTTCTGTAGAGGATATAACTCTCCGGTCAAGTGCGTTAAGCTTTTCGGAAAGCTCTTTTATATATTCATCAGTCATATTCTCATATATATACGGTAGCTTGCACGGATCCGGATGTTCTACCGAACCGCACACCGGACACGGGCAGCCGTCCTTTAACTCATCCCTTGCGATAATTCCTGCTCTCTGCGTTATAAAGCTGTGCTGCTTTTGTATGTATAGGCTGTTCTCGGTTTCAAATTGTTGTCTTAGCTTCAGGAGTTCGTTTTTCAGCTTAGTCAGACTATTATTTTTTCTTGATATTCTGCTCCAAAGCATTTCGGCTTTATTGAAGTCCTCTGATATCCTGTTTATTTCAGCACAGCGGTTGTCCCATCTTATGAGTTTCTTTTCGCTGTCCGACAGCTCATCCCGTCTGCTGATTTGTGCGGCAGTCTCTCCTTCAAATGCCCTTCGGTGCACTTCCAGGTTTTGCTTTTTAATTATTAATTCGGAATTATGTTTCTGCTCTTCAAGAAGCTTTTTTTGTGCCATCTCTATTTCATTAAAAAGAACAATGGCAGCATTTGCACGCTCAAATATCTTGTTATATTCACCGTTTAAGGTATTATAATTATTCTCGGTTTCCTTCAGGACTCTTTCCGAGTGCTCACACTTTGTTTTTATATCTGGCATCAGAGAATTTTGCAGCTCAAGCTTCTTTTTTATATCTTCATAGTTAGACCTCGCGTCACTGTATCGGCTGAAAACGGATTCTATTTCATATGCTGCATTTATTTTTTCCGACAATTCCGCTTTCTCTCGCATAGAGCTTTCCAAAGCTATACATTTATCGAGATCCCTTTTTGCACGATTTCTCTGCTCATAAAGTCTCATAAGGTTTTTACCCTCATTCAGGGCATCACGATTTTTTATCATTTCCTCCTGAAGGGCAGCTCTGTTGCTTTTAGCAGTATCGTACTCAGTCTTAACTCTTTTACAAAGACCGTCAAGAAGTAAACACAGCTCCTCTGTTTGAACAATTGTAGGTGAACCTTTTTTTAGCTCAATTATTCTATCCTTATCTATGTCATTCTCAGGAACTACGATATGCGACGCTTCTGTAGCTATACGGGTCTTTATATTATCGCTTTTATCGTCTGCTTCCTTTTTTCTTCTTTTCAGCTCATTTATTATTTCTCGATATATTTCCGTGTCGAACAGTTGACGAAAGGTTTCCTTTCTTACTTTTGTGTCAGCCCGCAGCATATCCATATACTCACCCTGTGCGATCATAACAACGGACATAAATTGTTTTTTATTTAGCTTTATAATATCTATTATTTTTTTGTCGCTCTCTCTCTCGGGGTATATACTGCCGTCCGGCATTGTAAGAACAACACTTGCGGATTTTCCTGTGGTACCGCTCTTTCTTTTAAGGTTTTCTATGTGTTGAGGCTGTCGGTGTACGGTATATGTCAGCTCGCGGTTACCTGTTTTTTCGGAGAAGGTAAGCTCTACAAACGGCTCGGTATCATAATCTACAAACTGGCTTTGCATGTCTGTTCCGTTTTTTCTTGTGGATTTTTCGGAGCTGACCTGTCCGTATAGCGCAAAAACGATAGCGTCAAATATGGTAGATTTACCTGAACCTGTATTTCCGGAGATCAAAAACAGATTCTGGTTTAGCTCCGAAAAGTCCACAACTGTTCTTTTTCCGTAAGAACCGAATGATTGAATTATAAGCTTTAACGGTTTCATTTTTCGGTACCTCCCATAACACAGGCTATAACATCTTTTAGTATATCTCTGTCTTTTTCGTCAAGACCGTTTTCGGTAAAGGCACTGAGTCGATCATTTATGTACTCGCAGCAAAGCGTAAAGGGATCAAGCTCACTGTCCTTTATCAGCTCGTTTTCATTTTTTATTACTGAGGAATATGAAAACTCGATATTTAGTAAGTTCGGAAAAGCAGCCACTATTCTTTCGCGTTTTTCTTTTGACGGAACTCCGTCATCATCAAGAACTACAGACACATAATCGTCACACGCCTGTGATAATATATAGTCAAGATGTCCCTTTATTTTTTTGACCTGTCTTATAGGATCGAGTTCTATCACTCTTGTAGAGACATTGTTTTTTTCTTTCATTTCAACGACTATGATACCCTTTTTTTGTCCTGCTTCACTAACCGAATATGCAAGCGGAGTCCCACAGTACCTGTAAAAATCACTGCCAACCTTCATCGGCTTGTGAATATGACCGAGAGCAGCATAATCAAACAGCTCTAAAATATCGCTTCTTATACTGTCAATATTTCCCACAGTATAGATTTCAGAGTCCATACGCTCGACTTCACTCGCCTGTGATCCTTTGGGAATATAGAACTGATGGCTGACAAGCACATTTCTTTCACAACTATCAATGCTTTCCCGACGGATCAGCCTGTGTAACGACTCATCATAAGAATAATTATTTCCGTGTTCGTCAACGCCTACTATATTATTTATTTTTGTTGGCTTAACAAACGGGAGCAACCAAAAATTGACAAGACCGTATTCATCATGCAGCACTACCTTTTGTATATGCTCGTTTTCTTTTTCGGGCGGCTCACCTATCATATAAAGCTTCTGCAGCGCAAGAATATCCCGATAACAGTCTATTCTTGCGCTGCTGTCGTGATTTCCGCTTATCATCATAATTACACTGTCGTGGGAGCAGGCTCTCAGATTTACAATAAATTCATTAAAAAGACTGACTGCCTCTGCCGAGGGAACGGCATTATTATATATATCTCCGGCGATGACAATTGCATCCGGTTTCTCTGTATTGGCTGCTTTGTATATCTGTTTAAAAATATATCTTTGATCTTCACTGAGATCATGTTTAACAAGTGACAAGCCTATATGCAGATCTGATAAATGAAAGAACTTCATAAATAATCTCCTTTACTGAAATACTGAGATAAATACTAACAAAAATAATTATAACATAAGACAAAAAATCAGTCAAACTGTTCACAAAGAATTCATTCAGCATATAAATTAAGACATACAAATATACTTGCTATCACTCTAAAGCAGCACGAACGGCGCCCCGAGCACCGTTCGCGAAATGAGAGGAATAATAAACCAAACCAGTACGCGTGCCAAGAAAGTAGAGGATACAATAAAATTGAGTGCGCGAATCGACATCGGAGGTACTGCGCTTAGTGTAAAATATAATTGGCAAGAGTTTGTGGCGCGACAATAAATTGAAACTGATACCAAACCCGAGCGCGAATTGCCCCCGGCGGCTCGCCGGTGCGCCGAATTGTTTTATTGTCTTGAATATTGAAAGCTCATAGGTTATAATATAATTATTGCAGAATTCAAGGAGGTTAAAATGGAAACAGTAAGCGATAAAAAAGCCGCAAAAAGATCAGAACGCTTTTTTAGTTGGTGTAAAAAACGTCAGTCCGGACTGCGCCGCAGCAAAACCTTAGAGGATTTTCATCTGCATACCGGCAGCAATATTTATCTTATATGCCTGTTTTTCTATTATTGCCATAGTTTTATCAACAACACTATGTTTACCGATTCGCAGGTCTTTAAGTACACAAGATTTATGATCGTGACTCCTCTGCTTGATACATACGGATATGGTTTGTATATTGTGATCAACATTGTTAATTCACTGCTTTTCTGGAGTCCTGTTATATTGATGTTTTATAAGACATTTGTCTTTGATGTTGACAGCAGATGGGATGTTGTTCGTTTTGTGATACCGGAAACTATTCTCGGAATTATAATGTTCCTGACCTGTTATAACAGTGGGTTTGTACATGTAGCAATGCTCTATGTTTTTATTGTCGGAGCAAGAAACGTTGATTTTCGCAGGATCGCAAAGATGATAATCATAACAGGTGTCACACTGCTGATCATTAGTACAGTTTTCTCACAGCTTGGAATTGTTGAGGATCTTGTTTATACTGTCGGTTCACCCAGACCGCGTCATTCATTCGGAATAGGTTATCCGACCGATTATGCGGCTTACTGGTTCTTCTTGGCAATACTATATTTCTGGTACCGTAAGGGAAGATTAAAAATACATGAAGGTGTGATATTGATCGCCATCGCGGCATATGTTTTTTATTTTTGCGGAGCAAAGACCGACACGGCTTGTATTATAGGTATTGTAATTTTCTCGGTTATTCTGACGCTTGACAAGAAAATGAAATTATCAAGAGGAATCGCAAATATATCCGCGTGGGCTATGCCTGTATTGAGCGTAATAACATTCCTGCTTGTTCTGACCTATACAAAGGAAGGCTTGGGTTCCTTGTTATCCGAAAATTTTAACACACTTGACTCCCGTTTTCGTATCGGTAATAAGGTACTTATGAAATACGGTGTCACAATTTTCGGAAACCGTGTTCCAATGTGGGGGTTTGGAGGCAATACAGAGTTAGTATCGGACGATGATTACACATTTGTTGACAT
>JAHKXX010000094.1 GCA_020627425.1 bacterium | reverse complement strand
GTCAAGTGCTCGGTTGATATTGCTGATTGTCTGCGTGTCAATGATGAGTTATTCGCCAAATTTGACGATAAGGTTACTAGGCTTAAAATTTCGGTGCTATTATACCATATTTTCTCTGTTTTGGTAACAATTAAATCGGTAAATCCCTAACAAAAATAATCGAGCCATTGGACTTTCCGGATGTTGATTGATCATAGACTATTAATTTAGAATAATATTAAAAGTTTTGCTTTCAACAAGCAAAGCTTTAAAAAAAACATTGACATTGTGTCAGAATATGTGTATAATAAGGTTAATGACGCAGTGTCAGAATAAATAACAGAAAGGAAAAAACCATGCCTAAGGGATCACCGGAACTGACATCAGCAAGAAAGCAAGAAATCATCAACGCCTGTGAAGAACTGTATAAGACCATGAGCTTTAAGGAAATAACCCTGAAAGAGATCGGTGCGGTAACATCATTTACACGAACATCTATATATAACTACTTTCAGACGAAAGAGGAAATATTCCTTGCACTGTTTGAGCGTGAATATGACCGATGGAATGAAAGCCTTGCGGCAATTCTGGAGAACAACGATAGTCTGACAAGAAGAGAATTAGCCGAAAAAATAGCGGAATCACTGAGTGAGCGTGTGCTGCTTCTCAAGCTCCTTTCCACAAACCATTTTGATATGGAAGCAAACAGCCGTCAGGAGCTTTTAGTATCCTTCAAAAGATCGTATGGTACTTCTATGGGAAATATTTGCAGGCTTCTTGATAAATTTATTCCGGAAATGAGCATCACACAGAAGCAGGATTTCATTTATCGCTTTTTCCCGTTTATGTTTGGCATTTATCCCTACACCTTTGTGACGGATAAGCAAAGAACTGCTATGGAAGAAGCAGGTGTAGATTATGTCTATCAATCCGTTTATGAGCTGACCCTGAATTGTATTCTTGGTCTGCTTGGTGCGGAATAAAACTATACTATACAAGGAGATGAAATGATATGGCAAACAAAATTTTAGTAGCTTATTTTTCAGCAAGCGGAGTTACAAAGAAAGTCGGCGATGAGATTGCTCGTATCTCAGGCGGAGATGTCTTTGAAATTATTCCGAAGGATATCTATACTTCCGCAGATCTTAACTGGATGAACAAACGAAGCCGCAGCACTCTGGAGATGAATGACCCATCCTCCAGACCGGAAATCACAGGGATGGTTGCTGATATGGCTTCTTATGATGTGGTCATAGTGGGTTTTCCGATATGGTGGGGAGTTGCACCCAGAATTATTGAAACCTTTCTGGAAAGCTATGATTTCAGCAGAAAAACCATTATTCCCTTCTGTACCTCCGGCGGCAGCGGCGTTGGCAGAAGCGACACAGCACTTCATAAAAATGTTAGTGGTGAAGTGAAGTGGATAAAGGGAAAACAAATCAACCGACCGAAAGAAAACGAGATCAAAAAGTGGCTGAGTGAGGTACTCGGAGGGTAAGTGTATCATGAGCATTACAATGAATCTGTATTATAAGGGAAAGAACGGCAATGCAAGAAGGTTTGCTGAAGAAATGGAAAACTCAGGCACTGCCGATGCTATCCGCAGTGAGGATGGTAACCTGCGGTAC
>JAHKXX010000093.1 GCA_020627425.1 bacterium | reverse complement strand
CATCTGCGTGAGATCCTGACTGCTTTTGATATTTTCAGAGGATCGTCATCCATAAGAACTATATCGGCAGCCTCTATAGCTGCGTCAGAGCCGAGTCCTCCCATAGCTATGCCGACGTCCGCCCTTGATAAAACAGGTGCGTCGTTTATTCCGTCACCGACAAAGGCAAGGGTCCTTTTTTCATTTTTATGCTCCAGCAGTTCCTCTACCTTTTCCACCTTGTCCCCAGGCAACAGTTCGCTGTAGCATTCGTCAAGTCCAAGATCAGCTGCTACCTGTTCTGCCGTAACTGATGAATCGCCCGTAAGCATAACGGTCTTGCTTATCCCCAGGCTCTTCAGACTCTTTACAGCCTTTGCCGAGGTCGGCTTTTCGGTATCGGAGATAACTATATGTCCTGCATAGACATTGTTTTTTGTTACATGCACTACGGTACCGCTATGCTTACACTCACCGGGTCTTACTCCGAGCTTTTCCATCAGCTTAAGATTTCCGACATATACAGTGTCACCATTTACCTCTGCTTTTATTCCGAGTCCCGAAAGCTCCTCTATGTTTTTTACATCACAGTCATCGCTCTCATTCGGATAAGCAGCCCGGAGAGACGCTGCTATGGGGTGGGTGGAATACCGCTCTACATGGGCTGCCATATGAAGCAGCTCGTGCTCGTCAACAAGCTGTGGATGAACCGCGGTAACGGTAAAAACACCCTTTGTGAGCGTACCTGTTTTATCAAATACCATAATGTCAGCCTTAGAGAGCATCTCCAGATAGTTTGAGCCTTTTATAAGGATACCCTCACGGCTCGCTCCCCCGATACCTGCAAAAAAGCTGAGCGGAATACTGATGACCAGCGCACACGGGCAACTGATAACAAGGAAGGTAAGCGCCCTGTATATCCAGCTGTTCCACATAGGGTCGGCTCCGAATATTATCCGCGCAACGGGCGGCAGCAGTGCCAATGCCAGAGCAGAAAATACGACAACAGGGGTATAGATCCTTGCAAATCTGGTTATAAAGCTCTCTCTGCTCGATTTTCTTGAGCTTGCGTTCTCGACAAGGTCGAGTATCTTTGACGCTGTTGACTCGCCGAATTCTCTTGTAGTACGGATCTTCAGCAAGCCGGTCGAATTTATACAGCCGCTGATCACCTCGTCGCCGACGCACACACTTCTCGGGATGCTCTCTCCTGTAAGTGCTGCGGTGTCAAGAGTGCTGCTGCCCTCGGTAACTATTCCGTCTATCGGGATTTTTTCGCCGGGCTTTACAACTATGATGGTGCCCGGCTCTACGTCGTCGGGGTCTGTCTGTTCAGTCTCGCCGTCGTCATTGACAATATTTGCATAATCGGGTCGTATATCCATCAGTTCGCTTATATTTTTTCTGCTTTTGCCGACGGCATAGCTCTGGAACCACTCGCCTATCTGATAAAAAAGCATGACCGCGACAGCCTCTACATAGTCGCCGCTGTCAGTAATGGCAATTATCATAGCGCCGATAGTAGCAACCGCCATCAGAAAACACTCATCAAAGGGCTGTCGGTTTATAATACCCTTGAACGCTTTTATAAGAATATCATAGCCAATGATAATATACGGTACGAGATATAGCAAAAAGCGATATATTCCCTCAATCGGCACAAACACAAAGCCTATCATCAGCACAGATGATATGATGATGCGGATAAGATTTTTCTTTTGTTTTTTCGTCATAACGATGCCCTCCCTTTTACTTTAATGAAGTTAACAAACACCCAATGTACACTTCACCCATACTTTTGGCAAGCGTTATCATATACAGAATTTATTTTTTATAATAGATCTCACAGTCAGGCTCTATCTTACGGCATGCCTTAAACACCTCGTCCATTACCTTTTCTCTGTCCGCTCCGTCCTCGAACTCTACTGTCATTTTGAGAGTCATAAAGTTTACGGCAGCATCCTTTACGCCCTCTGTTTTCTTAGCTGCAAGTTCCATCTTATTAGCGCAGTTAGCACAGTCCACTTCGATCTTATAAGTTTTTTTCATAATTGACTCCTCCTTATATGAGTTAGAGATATTTTATTAAACGAATGTTTAATCGTTATCTCTACTATACCACATCTCCTCCCCCTTGTCAAGGCGCGTGCTCGCGCTGAGCAATTCGCGCACTCAGGTAGGTGTTACCGCCGACTTTCTTGGCACGCGTACGAGCTTGGTTTTTTGTCCCTCTCATTCCGCGTCACGGCGCACATAACGCCGCTCGTGCTGCTTTGGAATGAAGATCAGTATATTTCTCTTTTCTACTTATTGTCTCCAAAAAGAAGCACCGCGAGTATGACGTGTGTTTCTTACAATCATTATTACTTTTCAGTCTTCAATAATAACACAAAACCCGATACACAAAAAAGTAAAGACAAATATACTTATCTCCACTACAAAAGCAGCGCTAAGCGGCGCTATATGCGCCGTGACGCGGACAAAGAGGTATAATATACCCAACTCGTACGCGTACCGTAATAGTAGGCGACAACACCAAGTCGGCTGCGCGAATCGACAGTGGAGGCACTCCACCGTAAAAATTTGGGGTAAAGTATTGCAGTAAAGGAGTAAAAATGTTAAAATGGGGGTATGTTGATTTCAAATGGAGGAATACAAGATGAAAAATACAGAAAAAACAATGGATAAAATTGTTGCCCTGTGTAAGGGCAGAGGCTTTGTTTATCCCGGCTCCGAAATATACGGCGGACTTGCTAATACATGGGACTATGGTCCTCTCGGTATGGCACTGAAGAATAACATCAAGAATGCATGGCTGAAAAAGTTTGTGCAGGAAAACAAGTATAATGTCGGTCTGGACGCCGCTATACTTATGAATCCCATGACATGGCAGGCATCGGGTCACCTTGGCGGCTTTTCCGATCCGCTTATGGACTGTAAGGAGTGTAAGACACGTCACCGCGCTGACAATCTGATAGAGGACTTTGACGGCACAAACGTAGCAGGCTGGTCAAACCAAAAAATGACTGAATACATAGAAGAAAAACAGATACCGTGTCCGAACTGCGGCAAGCATAACTTCACCGATATTCGTCAGTTCAACCTTATGTTCAAGACCTTTCAGGGTGTTACCGAGGACAGCAAAAACGAAATATATCTGCGTCCCGAAACAGCTCAGGGTATTTTTGTAAACTTCGCAAATATACAACGCACAAGCCGTAAAAAAGTACCGTTTGGTGTTGCTCAGATAGGTAAGTCCTTCAGAAACGAGATTACTCCCGGTAACTTTATTTTCCGTGTTCGTGAATTTGAACAGATGGAGCTTGAGTTCTTCTGTAAGCCCGGCACCGACCTTGAGTGGTTCGACTATTGGCGCAGCTTCTGCCGCGACTGGCTGTATTCTCTCGGCATAAAGGAAGAAAACCTGCGTCTGCGTGACCACGACCCCGAGGAGCTGGTGTTCTACTCCAAGGCTACTACAGACTTTGAATATCTGTTCCCGTTCGGCTGGGGCGAGCTGTGGGGCGTTGCGGACAGAACGGATTATGACCTTAACCAGCATATTAAAACAAGCGGCAAGAGTCTTGAGTATTTTGATCCGCAGACAAACGAGAAGTATATCCCCTATGTTATAGAGCCGTCGCTCGGCGTAGAGCGTCTGTTCCTGACAGTTGTTTGTGAGGCATATGACGAGGAACAGGTAGGCGAAAAGGATACCAGAGTTGTTCTTCATTTCCACCCGGCACTTGCGCCGTTTAAGGCCGCTGTACTTCCTCTGTCAAAGAAGCTCGGAGAAAAAGCCGAGGAGGTATACGAAATGTTGTCAAAGAACTTTATGGTAGACTATGACGATACAGGCTCTATCGGCAAGAGGTACCGCCGTCAGGACGAGATAGGTACACCTCTATGCATTACATACGATTTTGACTCTATAGAGGATGGCTGTGTAACAGTACGCGACCGTGACACTATGGAGCAGGAGAGAGTATCTATAGACAAGCTGAATGACTATATAAGCGCGAGGATAGCTTTTTAAAGCAATTATATAGGCAGGGTTTCTTTATCTCAGCCTTAAAAGCGGATATAACCGCAGAGAAGCCGCAGGCTTCCTCTGCTTGACCCAAGCAGAGCTTTTAAAGCGAAAAACAATAAAACATTAAGGGCTATGGAAGCTTGTATCAGTTTCCATAGCCCTTGTTCCATGCGTAATTAAAGCAGAGCATTGATCACTGTGCAGAGATCGGCATTTCTTCACCGAGAAATGTAACCTTGTCTACCTCATTTATATCTATAACACGGAATTTTATTCTTCTTTCCGCATCAAATACAGGCGAGAATATAAAGCTTCCCTTAAAGCTGTCGTTTTCAGAGCTTTCGGCACTTACCATATTTGCACAGAATTTTGTGCCGTCCTTTAAAATGACAGTGATAGCATAGTTTGCTATATTTTCCTCCGACCAGATATAATCAGGATTTGTACCGGAAATATTCAGATTTATTGTCATTGACTGGAGGCTGATATTTGACAGCTTTATTGTTTTGCCGTCCTTATTTATCTCACAGTCATCAAATTTTTTAGTCTCGGTGCGGTAGTTGAGCCTTGCAGAGAGCATATAATCCGCATTCACTTTTTTGACAGAGGCTCTTACTATTCTTCTCGGTCCGTCATGTACAAACGAAGTCAGATTGTTTTCCAGTGTAACCGTTTCGTTTTCCTTTAGCAGTCCCTTGTATTTTTTCTCATTTTCAATAAGATTATCCATCAGCTCCGAATAGCTGTCTACTACATCCTTCTCTGTATCCTCAGTAAAGAGCACCTTCTCTGTGTGATATATCAAAAGGTCGGTATTGCTGATCGACAGCGTTGTATTCTGAATATATGAGGGAAAGTTTCTTTCAACTAATGAGTATCCTACTATCGTATCATTATCGACCAGCTTGTAATCCACCAAGGGACTGCTGTGCAGATCAAAACTCACAAGCAGAGAGGTTTGTCTGAGTTGTGACTGGGTATCAGAATTGATCCAGGTGTTCTTATAGTCATCAACAAAACTGCTGCCGTCCTTGTTCTTCAACGTAAAGCCTGCTAATGCATAGTTGTCGTCACCGGTAACACCCTCAAATTCTACTGAAACATCACCCTTACCCTCAGTTCTGATGTCTGCTCCGTTGTATACGCCTTGCTCGGGAGTACCGGCTGTTATCTGTGAAAAGACCTTGTTAAAGCCTCCTGCCGCGCCAACTGTCAGAGCGCCTGTTACAACTGCTGCTGCGGCGGCAATAGCGAATACCTTTATTATCCTGCTCCTTTTTGAATGTTTTTTCGAAGCCGTGTTTTCATTTATCTTATTCATAAACAGATCCTTAACCCTTTCTGTACTTACTCCCTCGGGAGTCTTTAATGTACTGTCGTCTACCGTGTTTTCGTAGTCAAGGTTGTCAAAAATATTATCTGTTTTCATTATTGTATCCCCTTTCCTCCAATAAGGCTCTCAGCTTTGTTTTTGCACGACGCAGCTTTGATTTTACAGATTCCTTGTTCAGCTGCAAAATATCCGCTATCTCGGCTACCGTCTGATAATAGTAATAATACCTGATCATGATCTCTTTGTCGGGCTGTTTGAAGAATTCAAGAGAATCGCGTATATCCTTTGACAGAGTCTCGCGGTCTATATTATCAGAGATCGAATATTCATCCCTAAGCTCCGCATCGTCGATGTTTACTATCTCACTTTTCGGCAGAGAACGCAGCCTGTCCTTTGCTCTGCTCTTTGCTATTGCGGCAAGATAACCTTTGAGAGCTCCTTCCCGTACCTTTTCCGTGTTTTTCCACAGCGTATAAAACGTATCCGCTGTTGTTTCTTCTATATCCTCCGCACTCAGCAAGCCGCGTGAAACATTGTATATTATCGCAGAAACATAGGGTGTGTATTTTTCTATGATCTCCGATATTGCAGCTTCACTGTGCCGGCGCAGCGCTTCGATAAGCTTTTTTTCGTCCATATGTACCTCCCCGGTTTTTTTCGGTGAAATTTCAACCTTCACTAATAAGAACGGATGTTTTATCAAAAAGGGGTCATTTTTTTACTAAATTTTTTTGCAAGTTTTAAAATAATAAATTGCAAATTTATGTTTTATAGATTGACATAAGGTCCCATCGGTGTTATTATTTATACTGTAATGTATTAAATTATTATTGAAAGGAAGTCCGTTTAAAATGGCTAAGAAAAATATTGAATGGGACAAGCTTGGATTTGGTTATATGAAGACCGACAAAAGATTTGTTTCCAATTTCAAGGACGGCAAGTGGGACGACGGTGTTATGACCGGCGAGGATATGATAACCATGAGTGAATGTGCAGGCGTACTGCAGTACTCTCAGTCTGTATTTGAGGGTATGAAGGCATACGAGACTGTTGACGGACGCACTGTTATATTCCGCCCAGACCTTAACGCAGACAGAATGTACGACTCTGCTCTTCGTCTGGAGATGCCGCCTTTCCCGAAGGATAAATTTGTAGAGGCTGTATGCAGCGTTGTAAAGGAGAATATCGACTGGGTACCTCCCTATGGCTCGGGCGCTACACTGTATATCCGTCCCTATATGTTCGGCAGCAACCCAGTTATCGGTGTAAAGCCGGCTGACGAGTATCAGTTCAGAATATTTGCTACTCCCGTAGGACCTTACTTCAAAGGAGGAGCTAAGCCCATCGTTATAAAGGTAAGCGACTTTGACCGTGCCGCTCCTAACGGAACAGGACACATAAAGGCAGGACTCAACTACGCTATGAGCCTGCACGCAATAGTTAAGGCTCACGAGGAAGGCTTCTCCGAAAATATGTACCTTGACGCTGCTACAAGAACAAAGGTAGAGGAAACAGGCGGAGCTAACTTCATATTCATAACAAAAGACAACAAGCTGGTTACTCCTAAGTCAAAGAGCATACTCCCGTCTATAACACGCCGCTCTATAATGACAGTGGCTAAGGACTATCTGGGTATGGAGGTAGAGGAAAGAGAAGTTTACTTCGACGAGGTAAAGGATTTTGCAGAGTGCGGTCTGTGCGGCACAGCTGCTGTTATCTCTCCTGTAGGAAAAATAAACGATCACGGCAAGGAAATAGCTTTCCCGAGCGGAATGGACGAGATGGGTCCTACTACCAAAAAGCTGTATGACACTCTGACAGGTATACAGATGGGTAGAATAGAGGCTCCCGAGGGCTGGCTAAAGGTAATAGAGTAAGTTCTGTCAGTTTTCCTGTTTAACAGGTATTTGAGTGTATCATATATTTGTGCAAAATTGCCTTTGAATTTTTTTCTGATTAAAGTAAAATAATAGTATCGAGTTGCAGAGTCTGCGTAAGTCCGGATAGATTTACGCAGACTTTGTTTTTTTGGAGGTAAATATGTATAGTCAAAAAGCCCTGCTTTGCAGCAGAGCTTTTTTTGTTACTGATTATTCTCAGCCTCTTTTTTTGTAATATATTCGTCAATAGCCCTTGCTGCGGACTTTCCTGCGCCCATTGCAAGGATCACTGTAGCGGCGCCCGTTACGGCGTCACCGCCTGCATAAACACCCTCGCGGCTCGTCAGACCGTCGTCGCCGTCGGTCACTATACAGCCGCGCTTGTTTGTTTCAAGTCCGGGAGTCGTGCTTCTTATCATGGGATTCGGGCTTGTACCGATAGCCATTATCATAGTGTCTACATCAAGTACAAACTCACTACCCTCTACGGGTACGGGCTTGCGTCTGCCGCTTTCGTCAGGCTCGCCAAGCTCCATTTTTATACATTTCAGTCCCTTTACCATTCCGTTTTCATCACCGACAACCTCGACGGGATTGTTCAGGGTCTTGAATATAATGCCCTCTTCCTCGGCATGCTCTACCTCTTCCTTTCTGGCAGGCAGCTCGTTCATACTGCGGCGGTATACGATATATACTTCCTCTGCACCCATTCGCTTAGCGCAGCGCGCCGCGTCCATAGCTACGTTTCCGCCGCCTACTACAGCAACCTTCTTGCTGTGCTTCAGCGGAGTCTTTGCGCCTTTTTTATACGCCTTCATAAGGTTTATTCTTGTCAGGTATTCGTTTGCCGAGTAGACGCCGTTCAGCGACTCTCCCGGGATATTCATAAACCTTGGAAGTCCTGCGCCGCTGCCGATATAGACAGCCTCATAGCCCATATCAAACAGCTCGTCTATTGTCAGTACCTTTCCGATGACCATATTTGTCTGTATTTCTACTCCGTACGCACGAAGGTTATCTATTTCCTTTTCGACTATTATCTTCGGAAGCCTGAACTCGGGTATACCGTATACAAGCACGCCTCCTGCAAGATGCAGCGCTTCAAATACAGTCACCTTGTAACCCTTTTTTGCAAGGTCTCCGGCTGCTGTCAGTCCGCTGGGACCCGAGCCTATGATGGCTACTCTGTGACCGTTCGGAGCAGGCAGCTTTGGCTGTTGATCTGAGTGTTCTCTGTGCCAATCGGCAACAAATCGCTCCAGTCTGCCTATACCGACGCTTTCGCCCTTTATGCCGCGTACACATTTTCCCTCGCACTGATTTTCCTGAGGACATACACGGCCGCACACAGCAGGCAGAGAGCTGGACTGAGAGATTATCTCATACGCACCCTCCATATCCTCATTAGCTACTCTCTCTATAAAAGCAGGAATGTCTATCTGTACGGGACAGGCACTTCTGCAGGGCTTATTCTTACAGTTAAGACAGCGGTGCGCTTCTTTTACGGCTGTCTCATATGAATAACCGAGAGCCACCTCGTCAAAGTTGTTTCTTCTTATCTCGGGATCCTGCACGGGCATAGGCGATCTTTTAGGATCCATATTTCTGTTTACAGGCATTATTATTTTACCTCCTGACCGAGCAGATTACACGATTCCTCGCGGGCGTGCTGTTCAAATTCCCTATACATTGTTCCTCTGTGCATAGCCTCGTCAAAATCCACCAGATGTCCGTCAAAGTCGGGACCGTCTACACACGCAAACTTTGTTTCTCCGCCTACAGTAAGCCTGCAGCCGCCGCACATTCCTGTGCCGTCTATCATTATGGGGTTCATGCTGACTATTGTCTTTATGTTGTACTGCTCAGTCAGCTTACAGACAAACTTCATCATTATAAGCGGACCTATTGCTATTACCTCGTCGTACTGATTGCCGTCCTTTATCAGCTGCTCGAGAGCGTTTGTTACGAGTCCCTTCTGACCGTAGCTGCCGTCGTCTGTCATTATATACAGCTTGTCGGATACAGCCCTGAACTCATCCTCCAGTATAACGAGATCCTTATTTCTGAAACCTACTACAGAGTGTACCTCTGCACCCAATGCGTGAAGCTTCTTTGCTATGGGATAGGCTATAGCACAGCCTACTCCGCCGCCGACAACAGCAACTTTTTTCAGTCCGTCGGTCTCGCTCGGTTTTCCGAGGGGACCAACAAAGTCCTTCAGGCTCTCGCCCTCCTTCAGAGTATCAAGCTCCATTGTGGCTCTGCCTACTATCTGATATATTATAGTCACGGTACCCTTTTCTCTGTCAAAGTCTGCAATAGTCAGCGGAACACGCTCACTGTCATCCTTTGCTCTGAAGATGATGAACTGACCCGGCTCTGCCTTTTTTGCAATAAGGGGCGCTTCTATCTCCATAAGCGATACCGTAGGATTCAAAGACTGTTTTCTTACTATCTTGTACATAGGAACGATCCTTTCTGTATTCTTACATTTAAGACAAATCAATACACTCTGTCATGGTAAATATTTTACCACAAGCGGATATAAATTTCAATAACAAGAATCGGCGGCGGAGTGCCTCCGCTGTCGAATCGCGCACTGTGGTTGGTATTGCCGCCTGCTTTGTTGGCACGCGTACAGGTTTGGTCTTATTTTACCTCTTTGTCCGCGCCGTGCCACACAGGGTGGCACTTGACGCTGGTTTTTAGCAGAGGCAAGTATATATCTCTATTCTACTCATTGTTTCCGAGAAAACAGTACAGCAAGTATGATGTGATTTTCTAACGATCATTTTTAAATATTCAGTCTTAAGTTTTCAGTTTTCAGTTAGCGCAGCGCTTTTCGGCGGCGCTTGTGCTGGTTTTTCCTGAGATTTAGTATATTTACCCACTTTACTCAATGTCTTCAAATAACAGTGCAGAGAGTATAAAGTGAATTACACTCCACAATTTCAATTTCCACATTCCACACGCATCGATCCTTAATCTTCCATTTTATATTTTACACTCAAAAAGCCCCATACCGGTTTTGGTATGAGGCATTATTCTTTTAGGAGGTCGTAATTTATGAACGAACGATATTACGCCAGTCAAGATCTCCGCGCTCAAGACCGTGTATAAGAACCTCACCGGTAGCAATATTTGTTGCAACAGGGATATTGTGCATATCGCAAAGACGGAGAAGATTCATATCGTTCGGCTCGTGGGGCTTCGGATTCAGAGGATCTCTGAGGAATATAAGCATATCTATCTCGTTAAAGGCTATACGCGCCGCTATCTGCTGATCGCCGCCCTGTGAGCCTGCCAGAAATCTCTGAATCTCAAGTCCTGTTGCCTCGGCAACCATTTTTCCTGTTGTGCCTGT
>JAHKXX010000092.1 GCA_020627425.1 bacterium | reverse complement strand
GTTGCCTTAATTGATGTAAAAAACAGCGGTACCGAAACGGTATCGCTGTTTTTACAGTTATATGATCATTTCATCAGCTTTTCTACTGCCGCAAGCTTTACGCAGACACAGAATACTTCCATAGCCGTCTTAAGCTCTTCTGTCGGCGGATAGGTCGGGGCTACTCTTATGTTGCTGTCCTTGGGGTCCTTGCCGTAGGGGTAGGTAGCGCCGGCACCGGTCAGGACTACGCCGGCTTCCTTACAGAGGGCTACTACTCTCTTTGCGCAGCCGTCAGTTACGTCTACGCTGACAAAATAGCCGCCGTTCGGCTTTGTCCAGCTTGCTGCGCCGCACTCGGTCAGGTTCTCGCTGAGCATATCCGTTACCATATCGAATCTCGGCTGTAAAACTGCCTTGTGCTTCTGCATATGGTCAAGCAGTCCCTGCAGGTTTCCGAAATACTTTACATGACGGAGCATATTAATCTTATCATAACCAATCGTCTGGAAATTGTAGCGCTGCTTCAGAAGTTCTAAGTTCTTCTCACTTGTTGCAAGAGCCGCAACGCCTGCACCCGGGAAGGTTATCTTTGAAGTAGAGCAGAACTCGAATACCATATCCTCGTTGCCTGTTTTCTTTACCTCATCAAATATATTGAGAAGGCTGTCGGGAGTGTCGCTGATGTCGTGTACTATATATGCGTTGTCCCAGAATATCTTGAAGTCCGGGGCTGCAGGCTTCAGTGCTGCAAAACGGCGAACCGTCTCGTCGGAGTAGGTTATGCCCTGCGGATTTGAATATTTCGGTACACACCATATACCCTTGACTGAAGGATCCTTTACAAGCTCCTCTACCTTGTCCATATCGGGACCTTCGTTTGTCATGGGAACTGTGATAAGCTCGAAGCCGAAATACTCGGTAACTCCGAAGTGTCTGTCGTAGCCCGGTGCAGGGCACAGCCACTTTACCTTCGGGAGCTTGCCCCACGGGGTCTGACCCTCGCAGCCCTTTTCACAAAGACAAGCCATTGTGTCAAACATCATATTAAGACTTGAATTTCCGCCTACAAATACGTTTTTCTTCTCTACTCCGAGAAGGTCGGCAAAAAGCTGTCTTGCCTCGTCTATACCGCACAGACCGCCGTAGTTTCTTACATCGGGACAGTCGTCCGTCTTGAAGTCGGAGTCTTTGTCCAGAACAGTCAGCAGGTCGTTTGATATATCAAGCTGCTCCGAGCCGGGCTTTCCTCTTGCCATATTCAGCGAAAGACCCTGAGCCTTATATGCGGCATACTGCTCCGAGAGCTTTTTGTACTCCTCTTTTAAGGCTTCCTTATCCATAGAATTATAATTCGGCATAATTGTTCCTCCAAATTTCAAAAATGTTTTAAAATCCTTAAATATTCTAATATATAGCTTAAAAAAATGCAAGTTAAATTTGTGCCTCTTGCAAAATTTAGAGAAATAGCAAATTATATAGAGTATATTATTTATTTTTTATGTTTATTACACAAGCAGCCATCCCTTCACTGCCAATGCTGTTAACTTTAGGTTTCAGGGTCGCTGCCCTACGGCAGCGAGGCACATTATATACCAACCGCTACAAGGGGAAGGTCTCGCCTGTCGGCTCGGTCGGTGCTTCTCAGCCTGCGGCTGAGAGGTCTCCACCGGAGACCCGCACCCTCTTTCCCAG
>JAHKXX010000091.1 GCA_020627425.1 bacterium | reverse complement strand
CGGTATTCCTGTTATAGCCTCCGGCGGAGCAGGAAAGCTTGAGCATTTTTATGATGCATTTACCGAGGGCTGTGCTGACGCTGTTCTTGCGGCGTCGCTGTTCCATTTCGGTGATATATCAATTAGTGAGCTAAAGGAATACTTAAACAAAAAAAGTATTCCCGTAAGGCTTTAATATTATCAGCGCTCTCTGTAAAAGCTCTCGGCAGCTTTTGCAGGGAGCACTGTTTTTCTTCTGATTCTTGTTTTATCGAGTTTTATTTTTCCGGACAAGAGTATAAGTGCCGCAAGATTCGGAACAGCCATAAGTCCGTTTATTGTATCTGATATATCCCATACAAGATCTATTTTCAGAGTGGAGCCTATAAAGACAAATAAAACATATATTAACCTGTACTGTTTTATATATTTTCCCCTAAACAGATAGTCGATCCCTTTTTCTCCGTAGTAGCACCACGATATAAGCGTTGCAAAGCCGAAAACAAAGACGGTAACGGATATAAACGCTTTTCCGAAGCTTCCGAAAACAGCGGTAAACGGACCTGTGCAAAGCTCCATTATGTTATTGCTGTCGGTTGTGGTCAGTATACATAGAGCCATCAGGGTACACATTACGGTCGTGTCGGTGAAAACCTGAAAAATTCCCCATTCGCCCGATCTGACAGGGTCTGTCTCTGCGGCTTCACTGTGTACGATCGGAGAACTGCCGAGTCCGGCTTCATTTGAGAATACTCCTCGGGATATGCCGTATCTGAGTGCATTTCTCATACCGTAGCCCATAAAGCCGCCTGATATACATTTTAGATCAAATGCTTCGGTTATTATTTTTCCTATTGCATCTGGTATGTTTTTTATGTTAATAATTAATATTAATAACAGTGCAAGTATATATAATACGGATATTATCGGGATAAGCTTTGAATTGATTTTTGAAATTCTGTCAATACCTCCGAATATTATAAGTCCTGACATTACACAGAGCAGTATTCCGCTCATAAACGGTGGAAGGGAAAAGGCTTCGTACATAGCCGAGGCTGCTGAATTCGCCTGTGTCATATTACCCATACCAAGAGCGGCAAGCGTACAGAAAACAGCAAACAGAACGGCAAGAGGCTTATTGTGAAGTCCTTTTTCTATGTAATACATAGGACCGCCAATGTATTTTCCGTTTCTTTTTTCTCTGTAAACAATTCCGAGATAATTCTCCGCAAATACAGTAGCCATACCGAATACAGACGCTATCCACATCCACAGCACCGCTCCTGCGCCCCCGAGACTTATGGCGCTTGATACCCCTACGATATTGCCCGTACCTATAGATCCGGCAAGCGCCGTGGTCATAGCTTCAAAGGGTGAAATACTTTTACCCGTTGTCTTTAGGGACTTGTTTTTTCCGATAGAACCCAAAACGGTATCAAAAAGCCACTGCTTTATATGTGTTATCTGAAAGAACCTTAGCTTTATCGAAAAAAAGACTCCTACACCAAGCATAAGACACAGCATAAAGGGACCCCAGACAATGCTATTTATAAATGAGTTTATAGCGGCAACGGCTTCTGTCATAAAATCACCCGTGAAATATTATGATAAAAAATTATTATATATTCATAAATTTTTGTTGATTATTCTGTCTATTTATGATAGAATACTCTTAAAAATAACTGTAACGGAGGGTGCGCTATGCCAAATTGGTTAAAGGACGCGGTTTTCTACGAGATCTATCCGCAGACCTATTACGACAGTAACGGGG
>JAHKXX010000090.1 GCA_020627425.1 bacterium | reverse complement strand
TGTCTTTTCTGCTTGGTGTATCACACTAAATCGCGTTACTTGCACCTATTCCAAAAATCCCAGAATTATTTTACACTAACCGGCGGAGTGCCTCCGCGGTCGATTCGCGCACTCTGATTGATGTTACCACCCACCTATCGGCACGCGAACGAGCGGGGTTTATTGTCCCTCTCCTTCCGCGTTGCGGCGCGCAGTTTCCGGGACAACAAAACGGAGCGCAGCGACCCTTAATTTCCCATTTCCCACTTTCAATTTTCCATTTTATAGTGCGTTCAATCGTGAACAAGGTATAAATTTACTTTTATTGCTTGATTAATTATGATCTTGATGTTAATATATAAATAATAAAGGATCGCGGTTGATTGATTTTTGGATATTATTCATAAAGGGGATCTGAAAATGAAAAAAACTCTCGGTGTATTATTTTCATTTATATGTATATGTATTTTTGCATTTTCCGTTTCTGTTGTCGGCGTAAGTGCCGCGTCGGTCACGGTAGGCATTTCTGTCAAAGGAACAACACTTGAAACAGGAAAAAGCCTGATTGTCACTGTTTCCGCAAAGGACGGCAGAGCTCCGTATAAATACAAGGTCGATTACAAAATGGACAATTCCGGTTGGATAACGGCGATGGACTACGGCAACGAGACCGTAACGGAAATACAGCTGACGACCGCCGGTCATATGACGATACGAGCGTCTGCAAAGGACGCGTCCGGGCTTTCTGCCTCTGTCACAAAAGAATATGACATAGAGGAAAAATACACCGAGCTTATGAACGAGTCCAATGCAAGCGACATAAAGGCAAAACTCGGTACAGCTATAACGCTTACTGCCGCAGCAACAGGCGGAAAAAAGCCCTATACCTACAGCTTCGCTGTTGAAAGCGCTGATTCAGAGCTTACTACGGTGCAGGATTTTTCGGGCAACAGCAACTATAGTTTTAAGCCGTCAAAGCCCGGATACTATACTGTGTATACCTATGTCCGCGACAGTGACAACATAACCGTAGAAAAGCCGTTCAATATTGTTGTTACACAAGAAACGGGAAAACCACTTGTAAACACATCGAGTGCCGACACAAAGGTAAAAGCAGGCGGCACAGCAAATGTTTCCGCCCTTGCAACAGGAGGGACAGCACCATATACTTATACGGTACGCTATAAAAACACCTCTGATGAAGTTTACACTGACGTTGTAACCGAAAGCAAGAGCAGCAAAGCAGCCATCACTTTTGTACGCTCGGGATTTTACTCCATAAAGGTCACAGTAAAGGACTATGATGGCAGAACAGCGGAAAAAGAAATAATAACAGCCTCAACAGAGCAAACAAACAGGGCTTTAATCAACGTATCTGCTCCGCTTATATCGCACAAAAGTCTTTTTAATAAGGGCAGCGGCACCGTCATCAAGGGTCAGGCACTGGGCGGCACAAAGCCCTACAAGTTCGCCTATTCCTATAGCATAAACGGCTCCGATTTCAAAAGGGTGCGCGATTTCTCCATAGACCCCGACTACAATATGACCTTTGATACCATCGGAAAATACATCGTCAGAGTAGAGGCTTTAGACGGCAACGATAAAACAGCCTGCCGCTATATGACTGTAAACTGTGTGACTCCCTCCTATAAAAGCATGGAGGGCGGCGAAATACTGCACACCTGTGTAAACTACGGCAGAACGATAAGCCTGACTATACCGGACGCAGGCGACGGAGCGTATTACTCGTTTTACTACAAGAAGTCAGACGAAAACGTGTGGCAGCAGCTGCGCGGTTATTCTCACAACAGGAATGTTACTCTGCGGCCGCGTTATCTCGGGAACTACATAGTGCGTGTGTTTATTGACGACGGCAAAAAAGTTCGCTGGGGTGATTACGGCTATTACACAGAGATACCCGACGAGGTATATGAAGAGCTGGCGCTTGTAAACAAAAACCGCAAGACGGCAGGACTAAATCCCCTGGTCATTGATACAGAGCTTACCTTCCTTGCCAATATCAGAGCCGAAGAGCTTGCGGTATCATACGGTCACAATCGTCCCGACGGAACACTTTATGATACCATCTTTACGGAATACGGCGCAGAGCGTTCTCAGCTTACTCTTGAAAATATCGCAGAGGGCTACGAAACAGTCAGCGACGCTATGCAGGCGTGGATGGAATCGGAGGGGCACCGTGATAATATTATGAATCCCGATGTAACATCTATCGGAATAGCGATAAACGGTATTTACTGGGAACAGCTGTTTTCCGACAACATAGCTGATAGCATAACTCAGGATGAAGAATAAAAAATAAAAATAAGCTTATTGCCTCCCTTAGCTGCCAAAGTATACTAAGGGAGGCTTTTTTCGGCTATTTTTCTTTACCCTTTGTCAGAAGCACCTCGGAGAGAACATTACCCAACAGATAGCCGCTGTACTTTACTTCTTCTATAGTATTTGATTCCGCACCTATCTCTATCAGCAGAGATCCGGTGTTTACGTTCATATTATACATAAAGTCCGCAAAATAGAGCGGTCTGACCATATTCGGATACATACTGACTGCCTTTGACTGTATCTGAAGTGCAAACCGAAGGTTATACTCCCAATCCTTAAACTCCTCGCAGCCGTCATAATTATAGCCTGAAAGTATCATGATCTGGGCTGCCTTTTTTCCGTCATATTCAAACACAGGCTTTGATTTTTCAGTGTCGGTACCTATACCGTCACGGTGTATATCAAGAGTCACCTTTATAGACGGGTATTTTTTCAGATATTTCTGTATTGTTTCATAGCTTCTGTCGTATGCACCGTTATAGCTCGGGTAATCGTGTATGGTCGTGTCATGTATAGTTTTTATCCCGTGTGCGTTAAGCTGTCTTGCTATCTGTTCCCCCACCGCACAGACGTTTTCTGTTTTATCCGTGGTACGCGGATAAAAGCCCTCATAAAAGCTGCCGGTATCATATTTCAGAAAGCTTTCGGAGGTATGTGTATGATAGATAAGTACCTGCGGCTCGTCGGTGTCGTCTATATCAAAGCCAAGCTCACCGTCAAGCTCGGCTTTGATGTCTATATCGGCAGACGACGCATTTTTTACCTGTATGTTTTTATATGATACGTTGCCCTCTGTAATGGTCATCTCATTAACGGGAAACTCCGCGTCGTCGCTGTGCTGCTTTTTGTATTCTTTAATCTCCTGCTTACTCGGGGTACTGTATTCATATTCGTCTGCTGTGCTGTCGGTTTTGGCGGATACCTCGGAGACGGTTTTCTGTGTATCACTGCTTTCTTCATCTGACAAAGATTTTTTTTGGGGAGTTATTTTTTCGCCCTGCTCCGACTCAGGCTCGGTGTATTGCCTGCCGTACACCGGCATTACCGTTTCTGCGGCATAAAAATCAAGCGGCAGGCTTATTTCCGTTTCCCTTATCTTTACTGCGAGGCAGCACACAGCCAGAGCTATCAGGGCAACAGACAGAAAAAAGCTTATATATTTATGAAGTCTGAGTCTTTTCATCATCTGCCCGTCCCCCGTTTATTTGATTTTTCCGACAGCACTCCGAGGAGCACAAAATTATACAGCCGCCTGACACTTCTATTCTATGCCCATAATCAGAAAATTATGCCGTAAGAGCCATAAGCGTATCGTAGTCGGTATCACCCTGAAGCGCAAGATTTACCGCCGCGCCCACCACTCTTGCGGCTCTGTCACACAGAATATCGGTTTCCTTCGGTGTGACCATCATAGACTCGCCCCTGTACAGCCGTCTGCCCTCCCTTACTATATCATCGGGATCCTCACTAAGCTCCTGTGCAAGCGTCAGCGCGTCTACCACTGTCGGCACGCCGACAGATATTACCGGAACCCCCAGAGTCTGCCTGTTCAGCGCCTTGCGTCTGTTGCCGATACCGGAGCCGGGGACAATTCCGGTATCGCTTATCTGTACCGTGTTTCCGAGCCTTGTAAGGCTTCCTGCACAGAGCGCGTCTATTGCTATCACTGCAGAGGGCGCCGTACTGCTTACAACGGCTTTTATTATTTCGGCTACCTCGAGACCTGTGTTCCCCGTAACACCGCAGCCTATTACGGATACAGGTCTGAGTCCCTCGAGTCCGCACGAGCGTAATATCTCTTGCTGTATATGTCGTGTAGCAAGTATATGTGATGCACTTTTTACTCCTATAGCGTCGGGGGTTATTCTTTCATTTCCGAGAGCCGCAACGAGTATATGACCTTTTGGGAGAAGCTTTTTTATCCGTTCGGAAATAAGTATTGCCCTTTCTCTTATATCGGTAAAGCCCTCGGTAAAATCGAGACCCTCAAAGGTTATATAAATGCCCGCAGGCTTTCCCAGTCTTTTTCCGGCAGTCTCTGTCCTGATTCTCAGTATATGCTCCGTAATGCTGCCGTGGACGGTTTTTTTCAGATCTATTCCGTCCGGAAGTCTGCCCGTATGCTCGTGTGATTCTATTGCGAGGTCAGTACGATAATTCATTATCTGAACACCCTTTTTCTATATTAATAGATTTAGCTTTTGCAGACAGACCAGATTTATTCTGTGTACAGTTGTTTTAAATGCTCTCTTTTCGGTATACTAAGCATATAGTTATAAAGTAAAACAAAAATTAGAGATTTTCTTCTGTAAATACGGAAAAATTGCTCGTTGACACCGTATAGTAATACAAGTATAATAATGTGTGTGAATAAATATGAATATGGGATAGTTATCGACTTTAGTCGAACACTTCGGAGGAATAAGAAAGATATGAAAAAGATAATAACATTAATGCTATGTGCAGCCCTGGTTGTATCGTCTGCTATGCTCTGTGCCTGCAACAACACAGGCAACGAGAAGAACTCGTCCGTTGCATCGGGCACGAACTCACAGGTATCCGACACACAGTCCTCTACAGAACAGAGCAGCGAGGTACAGGAGGACAGCACTCCCAAAATAGAGGTAGCAGAAAACGCTCCCAAGAAACTGGGATCTGATCTGTCACAGATCAACCATACTCTGTCCGAATACCAGTCGGTTCCCGGGTTTTCAAACGACTCGGAAAAGATAAACGCCAAGGAAATAACAGACGGAAAAACCGTAACATTTATTCCTGACAATTCCAACGGCTCGTTTACCTCACTGGTAACCGGTCAGTTTAAGAATGCCGCAAAGGCAGTAGGCTTTAAAAATGTTAACATTACCGAAACTGACGGTACAGCCGCTACGATAAGCTCTGCTCTGGGAACAGTCGTAGACAAAAAAAGCGACATAGCCGTATTCTTCGGGAACATTGACAAAACACCGTATTCAAGCGGTATTGAAAGTGCACAGGCAAACGGAATAGAAATAATAAGCTCCGGCAACAGCGGAGTAGGGATAAATGATTATTTCGTTGATTACTCCGTACCGATAAACTATCAGGAGTGCGGCAAGCTGATGGCAGACTGGACGATGGCAAAGCGCAACGGCAAGGTACATGCGCTTGCTGTAAACAACGAGGACTCCATATTGTCAAACTCTATATACAAGGGCTTCGGCGACGAATTCAAGAGCTATGTTTCCTCTTCTATGGGCTATTGCACCACACTGAATATGAGCTATTCCGACACCGGAAACGGTCTTTCTGAAAAAATAAAAGAGGCTCTGGAAAAAGACCCGAACCTCAATTATATAGTGGTATTTGACGAGACTATGATAAACGACACCGTAAGCGCAGTACAGCAGTCCGGAACAAAGATAAAGATCGTTGCAACGGGCGGCTCTCCGGAAGCGTTTGATATGGCTGAAAGCAGCAACATAGAAATGCTTGTTGCACAAAGCTATGAATGGATAGGCTATGCTACCGTAGACTACACTATGCGCGCTATGTCCGGCTCAAAGCTCCCCACTGATGTACAGGTACCCTTCAGAATTGTTACCTCTGAGGTGATTAAAAATCAGCTGAAGGATGCAGACGACGATTACGACTTCTACGAAATATGCTTCGGCTCCGCCTTCGTTGACGGCTACAACGGTCTCTGGGGCTTCTAGTCCGGTGCCCGGCGCGTGCTCGCGCTGAGCAATTCGCGCACTGTAGTTAGTGTTACCGCCGACTTTTTTGGCACGCGTACAAGTTTGGTTTATTGTACAGCACCATCCGCGTCACGCCGCTAAGGGCGGCGCTCGTGCTACTTAGAAGTGAAGGCAGATTAATATCTCTGTTCCGGTTTATTATCCGTAAAACAGAATAACAAATAAACTGCAAAAACGCATCGCTGTGGTGATGCGTTTTTTGTTTTGCGGATATATCATTTTAATAATTACTGAAGACTGAAAACTTAAGACTAAAAAATGAATAATGATTGTTAGAAACTCACATCATACTCGATGTACTGCTTTTTGGAGACAATAAGTAGAATAGAGAATACACTTGCCACCACTCCAAACCAGTACGAGCGGCGCCCTGAGTGCCACGACGCGGACGGAGAGGTATAATAAACCAGACTCGTACGCGTGCCGAGATAGTAGGCGGCACAACCAACTACAGTGCGCGAATTGACCGCCCGGGCACCGGGTTGACAGGGGGGGAGGGGGGGAGTATAATTAGGGTGTAATTTTTTATAAGGGGGAGTATTTTGTGTCAAAGAAAGAATTGGGAGCAAAGGGTATAGTAATGCCCGGAGCGGTTTTTGTTATAGGGACATATGACGAGGACGGAGCAGCCGACGCTATGAACGCAGCATGGTGCGGACAGTGCGGTCCAAAGCACGTAGCACTAAACCTGTCAAAGCATAAAACCACAGATAATCTGGAAAAGACCGGGGCATTTACGGTTGCCTTTGCGGATAAGAACCATATCGTTCAGAGCGACTATGTGGGACTTGTGTCGGCAAATAAAGAACCCGAAAAGCTGAAAAAAGCAGGACTGACAACAACAAAAAGCGAATATGTTAACGCACCTGTTATAAACGAATACCCTGTGACCCTTGAATGTAAGGTAGTGTCGATGGCACCGGATGAAAGCACGGGAGAAACAAGAATTGTCGGTGAAATAGTAAATGTACTTGCTGACGAGGAGGTTCTTACCGAGGGTAGGATAGATTGGAAAAAGGTTTGCCCCATAGTGTTTGATTCGGTAAACGCAGGCTACCTTTTGGTGTCGGATCGTGTCGGCAATGCGTTTAAAGACGGTTCCAAGCTGATGTGAGAGGCGCGTGAAATTCTAATGGATCTGAACAGAAAAACGCTCACAAAATTATTCGGACTATTCGCGGCACTGATAGTTTTATATCTGGTACTTCAGCATATTGATATACTTTACTCTTTTTTTCTGTGGGTGCTTGGTGCGCTGACGCCGTTTATCATAGCGGGATTTTTAACATTTATACTTAACGTCCCTTTGAAAGCGATCGAGCATAAGCTGTTTCAGCCGAAAAACGGCAAACAGGTAAGTAAGTTCAAACAAAAGGCACGCCGCCCGATAGCACTTACACTGTCTATCATTCTTTTTGTAGTCGTGCTGGCTGCGTTTCTGACGATCATTATCCCCGAAATAGGCAGAAGCCTTACAAAAATCGCAGACTCCATACCTATGGTAGTTACCACCATACAGGAGCAGTTGACCAGCTGGAGCAAGGAAAACGAGATGATAGCCAACATTATTGACGCTATCAATATAGACTGGAATACCATATCAAAGTCCATGGTGTCCTTCCTGCAAAACAACGGCACCAACGTAGTAAATTCAGCGTGGGGATTTGTGTCAAATATTATATCTGCGGCAATAAGTACTTTTCTCGGTATCGTTATTTCTATATATACACTGATGAGAAAGGAAAAGCTTTCGTCAGATATAAAAAAGGTTTTGTACTCTTTTTTGCCGATGAAAATATCGGACAATATTTGTTATGTTGCTCACCTGACCAACCTCTCCTTTTATAACAGCATAACGGGTCAGATGGTAGAATGTATAATCCTCGGCAGCCTGACTGCCCTCGGTATGTCCTTACTTGGTTTGCCGTATGCCGCACTGATAGCAGTGCTGATAGCAATACTATCGTGGATACCGATGTTTGGCGTAGGTATCGGAATTTTTATCGGCGCAATACTGATACTTACCATAGACCCTTTGCAGGCGTTGTGGTTCGTAATATTTATGGTGATTCTGCAGCAGCTTGAGGGAAACCTTATCTATCCGCGTGTAGTAGGCTCTAATATGGGTCTGCCGCCTCTTATAATGGTCGGCGCGATAACGCTGTTTGCAAACTTCTTCGGAGTTATCGGACTTCTCGTAGCTGCACCGGTAACATCAGTAGTTTATACACTTCTGAAGGCCTTTGTAGCAGAAAGAATAAAGAAAAAGAAGATCGCACCGGAAAAATACGCCGCTATTACCTTCGACGAGGTAGAAGAGGAAACCAAGGTGCTTCGCCGGGAAAAGCGCGCCAATATCATTGATAAGGTAAATATTAAAAAACACATCAATAAATCTCACGACGAGGACGGCAGCGCTGTCGGCAGTGAGAAAAAACAGAACAGTAAAAAATCAGGCACTCCGAAAAAATAAAGAAAAAAGACTGTCGCAAAGCAAGAGCTTTTGCGGCAGTCTTTTTCTATGCACTATTTGTTTCTTTTCTCGGAGAACAGTCGAAGCAGTATAAATACAGCAGCTACCAAAAGTATGAGAACACCGACACCGATAATAACTATATCCTGTGTAACAGGCATAGCCGACTCCTTTAAAACATACTCCCGTGAGGCAGTCCCGATAGACTCCGATCCCTCCTCCTGCAATTCTATTTCGGAGGAGTAAACAAACTCTGTATCTGAAACTTTGTTTTTGTTGCTTTTTTGGGGTTTATCGCTGCTTTGAGATCGTTGTGACCTCTCTGTATCGTTGTCTGTCTGTGATACTTTTGAGCGTGACGGCTCCGATCGTTGCCTCGGTGCTGTCGGGACCGACAGAGTATAGGTATCGCCGCACGATACGGAGGTTTTGTCCGTCAGAACATATTCGATAAGCTCACAGCGAAAGTCGAGGATCATATCCTCGTCCGTAAGTTTTTTGAAGCGTACGGTCGCATAGAGACTGTTGTCTTCAGAGCCCTCGTTATATATTATCCATTTCAGGCTGCCCGCGGAGCTTGCTGCTTCCCTGACTGTTTCATAGGAGGAAGTTAAGTCTTTACAGGAAACATATCTGTCATCAAAGAAAATACCGACATATGCCATTCCGACAAGCGAGGGGGCTGTTACGGATACATTTATGCTGATATAGTCACTGCCGTCAGCGCTTATATCTTGTGCGGAAATTTTTGTGTCCACCGCTGAGACTTCCGATACTGTACAGACTGAAAATATCATACCTATCAGAATAAGACCGATATACAACCTTTTCAAGCTATCACTCTTTTCGGGATGTTTTCATTTTAGCGGCTATGAAAGCCATAGAACACCGTCAAGTCTGTCTATACTGTAGTCGCACAGCGGATGCGGCAGCCGTACCTTGTGATGAGGGTCAAAAAGACAGGTGGTAAGTCCTGCGTTTTTTCCGCCCTGCATATCAGAGCTGAGGGAGTCGCCTACCACTATTATCCTGCTTTTGTCCTTTTGAGGTATGTCGGCGAGAACTATGTCAAAAAATCTGCTGTCGGGCTTTTTGGCACCGATCTCGCCCGAGATATATACCTTTTTTACATACTGTTTTATAGTGCTTTTGTCAAAACGGCTTCTCTGCACCTCTGCGATACCGTTTGTTATAATATATATTTCGCAGTGCCTGTAAAGCTCGCTCATATAGCTCTCTGTGTTCTCAATAAGTATAGTCTGACGGGAGAGACTGCTTACAAAGGCTTCGGAAAGGGTCTGTGGATCGGGCATCTTCATCTTTGAAAAGCATTTTTCGATAAGCTCCGAAAACCTTCTTACACGCAGTTCGTCAGTGGTGACCATACCCTGCTCCAGCTTTTTCCAGAGTGCGTCGTTAATGCTGCTATAGCTTTTAGCAATATCATCATCAAACGGCAGACCGGCACCGGCAAGAGTCTCTCTTAGTGCAGTGTGCTCGCATTGATCAAAATCAAAGATCGTGTTATCCGCGTCCAGAAGTATTGTATCAAAAAACATATAATCAGCCTATCCTCCCTTTAGTATACAGGTAAAGCAGATCACACCGTCGTTCCAGCTGACCGAGATACTGCCGCCGTAGCTGTGTATCAGCTCTTCGGCAATAGACAAGCCTATACCGTAGCCGCCCTTGTCTATATTTCTCGATTTGTCCTCGCGGTAAAAACGCTCGAAGAATTTGCTGTAGTCCACTCCCTTGCCGTCCTTAAAGGAATTTGTCACCCGAAGCACGGCTCTCTTTCCTTTGGAGTTTAAGAACACCTCTATTGTTCCGTTGTCGTCGCAGTATTTTATGGCGTTGTCTACAAGAAGTATAGTAAGCTGTCTTATCTCTGCGTCTGTCGCCGTAAGGGTGACTTCCTCGTCGATATGCTGCAAAAGCTCTTTGCCGCTGCCTGTTGCTACTGCTCTGTAGGTTTTTGATACATCTGCAACGACCTCAGAGATATTCATATTTTTGCGTTCCGTTTTTTTACTTTCCTGTCCGCGTGCTATCACAACAAGGTTCTTTATAAGTCCGTTCATTCTGTCTACCTGTTTCAGTGTAGACTGTGTCCACTCGCTTTCGCCGTTCAGTATTTCCTCCATCTCGGTATTGGCTTTTATGACGGCAAGCGGCGTTTTCAGCTCGTGACCGGCGTCAGTGATAAATCTTTTCTGACGCTCGGCTGCTTCTATTTCGGGAGCTATTGCCTTGCCCGAAAGAATACGGACAACAATAAATGTTATCATTATTCCTAAAGACACAAGCATCAAAGCCGAAAAAAGCAGCCTGTTGTTCTGGTGCATTTTTTCGGTGCTTTCAAGGAACACAATAATATATCCTCCGTCGGAGATCTGCTGTTTTTGAAAATAATAATTATCATAGCTTCCGAAATCACCGGAGCTGAGTGCAAATTCACCGAGTACCTCGGCATCCTCCATATTTATGTATTTTATATGGTTGGCTATTATTTTTGTCAGCTCATAGTCTCCGCTGTAGCACAGCGCCACATAGCGTGTAGAAAAACCAAAGCGCTCAAGCTCGAAATCCGTATTTCTGCTGCCGAATACCTCAACAAAGAAATCATTTATATTATAGTATTTATTGCTGTCGTCGGGAGCTTCCTTCTCGGTGGTTTCGTCTATACCGTCACTAAGACTGTATACTACCCTTGCGTCCTGTATCATACCGTTGTTATTAATTATGAAGCTTGTGGTGTCACGGATGTTTTTTATGGAAATAACGGTATTTACCAAAAAAATAGTACCGCCCATAACAAGCATAACAAACACAAGGGTAAGCATTGCTATGGTTATAAACTTGCGGCGCATTTTCTTAATTGTTTTTTCGTTCATTGTTCCTCCAAACGGAAGCTGCCGTTTCTCTCTCCGGTGATAACTGCCTTTGACGTAATGGCGTTCAGCTTTCCGCGCAGATAAGAGATATACAGCCACACGGTATCAGGTCCTGCGTCAGGGACGCCGCTCCATACATGCTCCAGAATATAATTCGTATCTATATAGTGAGTGCTGTTCAGTATAAGCGTCTGCATCAGCTCGAACTCCTTGACCGAGAGTCTGACGCTGTTTTCGCTCGACATTTCAAACTTGTCGTTGTTCAGCGTAAAATCGGCAAAGGAAAGCTGCTGCTCGGTATACTGAGTTTTTCTTCTTGTCAGCGCGCGCACCCGTGCAAAAAGCTCCTTCATGGCAAACGGCTTTGTCAGATAGTCATCAGCACCTGCGTCAAGCCCCTCTACCCTGTCGTCTATCTCTGCCTTTGCCGTCAGCATAAGCACCGGGGTTACTATATTGGCTCCCCTTATTTCATGCAGTACCTCGAGTCCGTTTTTCTTTGGCATCATTATATCGAGTATTATTGTATCGTATCCGTTTTTGTTTACAAGCCCGAGTGCTTCTTCACCGTCAAACGCCGGATCGACCGCGTAGCCCTCATGAGTAAGAGCCGCCGTAATTACCCTGTTGAGATCCCTTGTATCCTCTGCAAGCAAAAGCTTCAATTTGCGTCACCTCTGTTTTCAAAAATCATATCGCGTATAGTCTGCATTGAAATATCCGTAGAAGCAAGCTCGTCGGCACAGCGTTTCAGTTCTTCCTCTATAAGTTTTGTGTTGCCGCCGATGCTCTGCTTGTATTTCAGTTGATGCTCCAGAGCCGCCCATGTGTCCATTGATATAGTACGAAGCTGTATCTCGGCATATATTTTTTTCTTTACTCGCAGTATCAGGTGATAGCTGCGATAGCCGTTGGGCTTTGCGTGGCGGATATAGTCCTTTTCCTGTATTATCTCGCAGTCGGGCATCGCGCTCAGATAGTCGCGGATAGTGTAAACATCGCTGATAAAGGTACAAACGACCCTAACACCCACAGCGTCACGGATCACTTCTAAAGCCGAATGTGTATCCTCGGGTAAGCCCTTTCTTCTGCACTTTTCCCTCATACTGTCCTCGGATTTTATCCTTGCGAGGCAGTGCTCAATAGGATCCGTTGTTTTTTCTTCCTTTATCTTTTTTCTTATATCATTTATACCGTCAAGAATATAATCAAGCGCAGCCTTCAGTTGCGGCAGGTATTCTCCGTAAATACTTTCCTGCATATTCATCATCCCTGTTTTGTGTAATGCCGTTTTTTTAAAGCTTGGATCTTGGCTTATCCTTTTTTATTACTATCTGCTGCTGTCCGAAGTCCCTGTCAAGGAACACATCTACCTCTCTTTTCAGACGAGCGACAGGCAGACCTACTACATTGAAATAATCCCCAATTATTCTTTTTACAAACAATGCGCCCGTAGACTGTATACCGTAGCCGCCTGCCTTGTCGTACGGCTCGGTGGTTTTTATGTATTCGTCTATTTCCTCGGTAGTCAGCGCATAGAACTCGACCTCTGTCGTTTCGGAAAAGGTCTGGGTCTGTCCCATATAGCACAGTGCGCAGCCGGTTATCACCTGGTGAGTTTTTCCCGACAGCATTTCCATCATCTGGCGTGCGTCGCTTGTGCTGCGTGGCTTGTTGAGTATGGTACCGTCTATTACCACAGACGTATCACAGCCGATAACAAGCGACTTGTTATAGCCCGGCGCCACTGCCTCTGCCTTTTGCTTTGCGAGGTATTCGGGGCATTTTTCTATCGGCAGATCGTGCGGCACCAGCTCTCTTATATCGCTTTTTATCACTCTGAAATCCTCATACAGCAGCGTCAGTATTTTCTTCCTTCTGGGGGACGCGGACGCAAGTATTACTTCCATTTAGTACTCTCCTTTATTTTGATAGCATTAGCTTATATATTTCTCCTTTTTTGAAGCCCGACGCCTTTGCGGCTTCCTTCGCGCTGTCGGACATAGACATTCCGTCCGCGACGAGCCTGTTTGCAAGCTCTGCGGCGTCGCTGAGCGTCATCTCTTGTTTTTTTCTCTCCGGTTCTCCCTCTATAACGAGGACTATCTCGCCCTTCAGACTGCCGTCCGTATAGAGCTTTGCAGCCTCAGCAAGAGTAGTTCTTATTACCTGCTCATGTATTTTTGTCAGCTCGCGGACAATGGATATTTTTCGGTCGCCAAAATATGAGTACATATCCGTGAGAGTTGCAGCAAGCTTGTGAGGAGCCTCATAAAAAACCATTGTCCTCTTTTCGTTTTTCAGAGATTCAAGATGCTTGAATCTGCCGGGCTTATTTACGCTAAGGAAGCCTTCAAAAGTAAACCTGCCTGTGTCAAGCCCCGAAACGGCGACAGCCGTAGCCGCAGCCGTAGGTCCGGGCACAGCGCAGACCTCTATACCAAGCTCGGCGCACTGACGGACGAGTATTTCTCCGGGGTCGGATATACACGGCATACCGGCATCCGTTACTATGGCACAGGATTCGCCGTTTTGTATCCTTCTGCAAATATCCGCACCGCGCTCGACAGCGTTATATTTATGATAGCTTACCATTGGTGTAGCTATTTCAAATCTGTTCAGTAGTTTTATCGTCACCCTTGTGTCCTCTGCCGCGATAAAGTCAACATCCCTCAGCGTTTGGACTGCACGCGGAGAAAAGTCAGACAGATTCCCTATAGGAGTACCGACAACATAAAGCCTGCCGTTCATTCAGACATAGCCCTCCTTGTAATCGCCGTAAATTTTTATCATTTCGTCCGAAAAGCCTCCGTCGCTGCCCTCTATAAAAAGAGTCGGCAGAACGCAAAGTCCTCCGGGTCTGCCGCCGAGTCTGCCCTCTATCAAAAAGAGCTTTGGAGCCTTGGACGGGCGCTGCTGCACAAAGCGAAGCTTTTTCGGTTCTATTTTATATCGGCGCATAGAGGTGATAATATCCGAAAGTCTTTCGGGGCGCTGGCACATACAGAGCCTGCCCGAAAAGCGAAGCTGTCTGGCGGCGGCACACACTATATCATCCGTTGAAGCAGAGACCTGATGACGCGCTATTTTCTGCGAGCCGATATCACTCAGAAGTCCTGCACCGGCAGCCGTATAGGGAGGGTTACAAACCACAAGATCAAGTCCTGTCGGCAAGAGCTGCGGCAGATTCTTTATATCCTCGTTAATTATGCTGACTCTGTCCGAAAGGCCGTTAAGCTCAAGGGATCTACTAAGCATAGAGCAGGCGTTTTGCTGTATATCTATAGCATATATATACTTTGCAGCGCCGTTTCTCAGCCATATAAGCTCTATAGCGCCGCAGCCGCAGCCGAAATCACAGGCTGTTTCCTTTTTCTTTGGCTCGGCAAAATTCGCAAGCAGAACGGTATCCGTCCAGAATTTATGCTCGTCCGACACTATGATTTTTATTCCGCCGCCGAGCGGCTCCAGTTTTTCTCCCTCTTTCAGCACATTATCCCTCCGTTCTATACCATTATAACACATCCTTCACCTGTTTTACCATATCTTTCTTTATTTATTCATGGAAACCAACTTTCTCTTGCGGAATATTGAGACTCCGGGTCTCGCCTGCCGGCTCGGTCGGCGCTTCTGCTACGCAGAGGTGTCCACCGGACACCCGCGCCCCCCTGGACCCTGCCGCCTTTGTAAAGGCGGGCGAAACTTTTGTGTTTTCTTAAGTTGTTAGCATTGACCGGACACCCGTACCCCAAACCCTGCCGGAGGAAACCCTTTCCAAAAAAACCTACGTTAATAATTCTACAGAAAATAAAAAAATCAAAAATTGATTTCCGTGTTATTTATTGGTTCATAAGCTTCAGACGATGGTTTATTTTGTTCAGCACGCGGCGCTTGTTACAAGACCACAAGGGGGCTATGAGAAGCCTTTTGTCGCCGTCACCGGTCAGACGGTGTACCACTATATCCGGCGGCAGCACCGATATAAGCCTGCATACTATATCTACATATTCGTCCTCGGTCAGTACCCTTACAAGTCCTTCGTTATACATATCACAGAGCACGGTGTTTTTAAGTATGTGTAACAGCTGCAGCTTGATACCGTCGGCGCCGCTGTCCGCTATATATCTGACTGTTGCCTCCATATCCTCATAGGTTTCGTTCGGTAAGCCTATTATCGCGTGGGTTATCACCTCGGCTCCTGCTGATTTCAGACGCTTTACCGCGCTGTCGTATACAGGAAGTGAGTAGCCTCTGTTTATAAGCCTTGCCGTGGCTTCATTCGTTGTTTGCAGTCCAAGCTCTACCCATACGGGCTTTATCCTGCACAGCTCCTCTATAAGCCTTATTTTGTCGTTCTCCAGACAGTCCGGACGGGTAGCTATCGACAGAACTCTTATATCGTCGCGCATTATCACAGGATAAAAAAGCTTTTTCAGATAGCCGACATCCGCATAGGTATTTGTATAAGACTGAAAATAGGCTATATATCCGCTGCCGCTGTATTTGTTTTTTATCAGCTGCTTTGCGTTTTCTATCTGAGTATTTATATCCTTACCCTTTGCGGCAAATTCGCCCGAGCCGCCCTCACTGCAAAATATACAGCCGCCGTGAGAAATCTTTCCGTCGCGGTTCGGACAGGTCATCCCTCCATCGAGTGCAAGCTTATACAGCTTTTCGCCGAATTTTTCCTTCAGGTAACAGTCAAGCGAATAATAATACCGACCTCCCCAAAGCCTTCCCTTTTCCACAGTAACACCTCTTCCGGTTTTGCTTAATCTATTTTAACACATATTGTTATATATTTGACAGATATTAATGCCCGTTTTTAAAAAGAATTTTATATTTTTTAGTCTTTTATACTATGGTGTTTTCTGCTATAATAAGGTATATCTGTAAAATCAGTCCCGGGAATAAAAGCTGATACCGTGAAAAACCCGGACAGTCTACGGGACGGGCATGCCTTTTGGGGTATTGCATCAATATTTTTTTAGGGTGGTTCTATGCAAAAAGCTTTAAGGCTTGTTATTATATTATCGGTCTGCCTTATCCTGTCACTGCCGACTGCTGTAAATGCCGAGAAAAGCTCGGTGCCGTCCGAGGACAGCAGCACAGAGCAGGTTTCTGTCACCTCACAGACGTCAGTGATAGCAGAGGAGGACAGCAAAGCCGGGGAGGAAAGTAATAATACCTCGAGTGAAGAAACCGAGGGAGAAAGCAGCGCCGGGGACGAGGAAAGCAGCTTTTTAGAAGAAAGCTATTATGAAGAGAGCGTCCCGGAGGAAACCTACTACGAAGAGGAAAGCTATTACGAGGAAGAAAGCTATTATGAAGAGGAAAGCTATTATGAGGAGGAAAGCGAGGCTACGGAGTACAGCACCGAAACAGAAGTCGTGCTGAAAACAGACCCTCTTTCGTGGCTAAAGGAACTAAAGACCATTATACCGGCGGACAACAAAAACTATAAACAGCCCTCAACGCAGAGCAGCAGTCCTACAGACCAAAGCAGCAGAGAAGGCGTAATACTTAATTCGCCCTCAATACCGTCACAGACAGGCACTATGTCGCAAAACAGGGGCAGCGAAGCGGATTTTTCATTCATACTCGGCATAATAATCTGGAGCTGTATAGGACTGCTGACAGTCGGTCTTGTCATATTATTTATCTTTTCCGGCGGAGCAAGACGTTCGACGTTTACTCCGACAAAGCCATCGCCCTTCGGACGAAAAAGATACAAGCCCTCTCCCCACCGCAGAGTAAAAAGACAGGGCTACAAAAAATACAGAAGATAGTATCATATACCAATAAAAAACGGGAGGTACGGTTTTATGAAAGCTACATGCATTATAGGCAGTCCGCATAAAAGCGGTTGCACAGGCTATATCATCGACAACATGTGCTCCGGTATGGACAGCACCGGTATAGAATTTAAAAAATACTGTATAAGTCAGTGCAATATAAAATACTGTATCGGCTGTAAAAAATGTTATATTGACGGGCAGTGCTTTCAAAGTGACGATGTACTGCCTATGATAAAAAGTATGTTTTCAAGCGACTTTGTCATACTTGCTGCTCCGTCCTACTGGGCAGGAGTTCCGGGTCAGCTAAAGACTTTTTTTGACCGTTGTACTCCGTTTGCAGACACAAACCCCAAACGCATACTTTTTCCGAAGGGCGAGCCAAAGGGCATTGCGATCGCCGTAAGAGCAGGAAAAACAGAGCCGGAGAACGAGCTGATACTTGACTCTATTGAGCATTTTTACGGACATATGGGAATAAAGACGATAAAAAGAATTTCAGTTTGTCAATCGGACAACAAGAAGATGATGATACAGAATAATCCCGATATCGGAAAAAAGGCGTTCAGTCTCGGCGCAGAGCTTTGCGGGGTGTCTGTATGAGAGTTTCGAGCGACTGTGAAGCGTGTCTTTATAACAGGCAAAAAAACAGAGTAAGCGTAATTACCGACCCCAAAAAGCGAAGCGAGTATCTTGACGGCGTCAGGGAAATACTGAGAACACGAGACGCCGGCGACAGCTCGCCGTTTATGGTATATAGATTTAACAGGCTATACAGGAGTATGTTTGGTACAGCTCCTGATTTTTCGGGAGTGAAGAAGGAATATAACGACCTTGCGCTGTCTATAGAACAGCAGGCATACGATATGATAAAAGGCTCTTCTGACCCTCTGAAAACCGCGCTGATTTATTCCCGAAAGGGAAATTACATAGACTTTGGGGCTATGGCAAGTGTTGATAAGGAAGTATTTATAGAGCTGCTGAATAAAGATGACTCACTTGATGAGGATACATACAGAGCTTTTTGTGATGAGTGCACAGGTGCGGAGTCGTTTTTGCTGCTGTGTGATAACTGCGGCGAGATAGTGTTTGACAAGCTGCTGCTGAGGGTTCTGCGGGAGCGCTTTGGCGGTATGAAGCTATACGCTATGGTGCGCGGCGGCGATGTACTGAACGACGTTACAAAAGAGGACGCAGCATATACAGGTCTTGACAAGGTTGCCGAAATCATAACAAACGGCAGGGCAATCTCGGGCGTCGTACCCTATATGCTCGGTGCGGAGGAAAAACGTATTTTTGACAATGCAGACGTAGTACTCTCGAAGGGACAGGGCAACTATGAGGCTCTGTCGGGCTACAGGAAAAAAATATACTACTCCTTTTTATGCAAATGCAGTATGTTTACCGAAAGGTTTTCAGTACCGCCTCTTACAGGTATGTTTATAAAAGAATAATAAGGAACTGTTCATTAATCGCATTAATTATAATATTTATTTCTTCACAGTTTCTCAACACAAAAAATCACCGCGGAAATGCTCCGCGGTGATTTTTGTTTTGTTATGATCAGCTGACTGTTATAGTCAGTGTCTTTACTGCGAAGGAGGGCTTCATATCCTGTATTGTAACTCTGACAAGATATGTTCCTGCCTTTGCGGGGGTGAAGGTCGCTGTCTTTGAAGTAGAGTAGTCCTTTATGGTGGTGTAAGTACCTTTGCTTACATCCATATACTCATACTTATACATAGCAGTGTCCGTTATGCCTGTAGCAGAGCCGGTTATGGTGATCTTTGTACCTGCTTTTACGGATTTGCTGCTGACTGTAGATGTGTTTGTGAGCTTTGTTGTGGCTGCATTGACTGCAAAGGAGAAGTACTTCTTGGTGATAGTACCCTTGCCGTCCTTTACCTTTACGCAAAGATCATAAATTGTAGCCGAAGTCGGTTTATAGCTTACAGATGTGGTCTTTGAATAGTTCTTTATTGTAGACCAGGTAGAGCTTGAAGCCTTCTTTACGTAGTAGCCATAGGTGTAAACGCCGTTGCCGCCTGTAGCAGCGCCCTTGATCGTTACAGAGTTGCCCTTTACTACCGAAAGAGAGGATATGGTCGAGTTGTTTTCAAGAGCGGGTACCTTTACGCTGACAGTAAAGTACTTCTTGACTATTGTTCCGGTGCTGTCCTTTACCTTTACACATACATCGTACTTAACGGCAGCCTCGGGCTTGAGTGTTACGGTTGCGTTCTTTGAGTAGTTCTGCTTTGTTGACCACTTCTCGCTTGAGGTCTTCTTGTATGCTACGAGATAAGTATAGCTTGCGCTGCCGCCTGCTGCTGCACAGTTTACAGTCACGCTCTTGCCGAGGTCGATACTCGTTGCAGAAACAGTCGAATTGTTTTCGAGAGCAGCCTTAACTGCCTTTATAGTGAAGTAAGACTTAACTATAGTACCGCTGCTGTCCTTTGCCTTTACACACAGGTCATATGTTGTAGCGACCTTGGGAGTAACTACTACCTTTGTGTTTGATTTATAGGTCTGAAGGTTTGACCACTTCTCGCTTGAAGCCTTCTTGTAGGCTACAGTGTATACATAGTCGCCTGTGCCGCCTGTTGCGGATGCAGTTACTGTTACGGAGCCGCCGAACTTGACCTCTGTAGACGAGAGCTTTGAGGTGTTTGTCAGGATACCGCTTGATACATAAACTGTAAAGGTCTTGCTTACTATTGTACCGCTGCCGTCCTTTACCTTTGCCATTACGGTATAGGTGCCAGCCTTTGTGGGCTTGAAGGTTACAGTTGCAGTAGATGAGAAGCCTGAGATAAGTGTATAGCTTGCAGCGGAAGTAAGCTTGTAGCTGAATGAATATGTCTTTGTGCCTGTGCCGCCTGTAGATGAGCCTTTTATAGTTGCAGAGCTGCCCAGATCAAAAGCGGTAGTGCTGATTGTAGAGGTGTTCTTGAGAGCAGTATTTTCAACAGTTACGGTTACGGTGAAGTCCTTTGTCTTTACTGTGCCGTCGCTGTCCTTTACCTTTGTGCGTATTGTGTAATCAGTCGTTTCAGTCGGGTTCGGGGTTACTGTAACGGTCTTTGTAGAGCTGTACGCCTGTGCTGTTGTAAACGAGGAGGAGGAAGCTTTCTTGTAGTATACAGCATAGGTATAGCCGCCGCTGCCGCCGGATGCCGCACAAGTAACGGTCACTGAGTTGCCCTTTGTTATAGATGTAGAGCTTACCTTTGATTTGTTGGTAAGGTCGGTTACAGGGGTAGAGGTAACCGTTACAGTCGCTGTTGCCTTGACGCCGTTTGAGGCTGCTGCTGTTATAGTAGCAGTGCCTGCTGCAACACCTGTTACGGTACCGCTTGATGATACCTTTGCAACAGAGGTGTTTGATGATGACCATGTTATGGTCTTGTCCTCTGCATCACTCGGAGTTACAGTAGCAGTAAATGTTGCTGTCTCTCCTACGCCGATGCTTGCGCTTGTTTTGTTGAGTGTTACCTTTGTTACCTCAACGGCACCGCCGGAGTATACATATGTAACTGTTATTGTTTCTTTGGTAAATGTACCGGAGGCATTTGTCGGAGTAGTAGTAAGGGTGTAGCCGTCAAAGGTCTTTGCCTGTGTTGTATAGGAAGTAGTAGCCATACCTTTTATGGTTTCGGTACCGAGTATCTTGCCGGATGAAGTAACGTAGTTTACAACCACCTTACCGGAAGCATTTACTGTGCCGCCCTTTATCCATACTTCGCCGGTAGCGTCATATCCGGGCTGCTGTGCTCCCGGCTCCTGATTTGTGCCGCCGTCGTTGAACATTACCTTGCCGGCTTCGGCGCTGGTTACGGAGTAGCTCCACCAGCCGCTGCCGTCGTCATTCATCTTTGTGCCGGGCCAAGCGCCTGCAAGCTGTGTTGCTGTAGCGCCGTCGCCCTGATAAGCATAGAGATATACGTTGGTCCAGTTGTTTGAATTGTAGTAGTGTACTATCAGGTTTGTAGGCTCAACATAGTTATATTTGAATACAGCGGTTGTTGTGCCTGCCTTTACCGTACCGGATACGTTGGTTGAAGAAGCAAGGTCTACCTCGTAGTCCTTTATCGTTACAGGGGTAAGAGAGTAGGTCGTGCCTATCTTTGCTACCTCTGTTGTGCTTTCTGCAAGAGAAGCTCCTGTAGAAGCGTCTACGTACTCTACCTTGATGTATGCATAGTTGTCACTGTCAAAGGTGTAGTAGTAAGTAACAGAAGCGCCGTCCTTTGTGTATGTGCCGCTTGTGGCGCCGACTGTCTTTGCAAGCTTGAAGCCCTCGGTAGAAAGAGCGCTTGTCTGATAGCTTGTACCTACGAGACCCGTCATTACCTCTGTCTTTATTGTGTCGCCTGTATCCTGATCAATATGAGTAACCGTTACCTTACCCTTTTCGCCGTCAGGCTCTGCGATAAGAATAACGCCGTTTGCACCTGCGCTGAAGCTTACCTTGCCGCCGCTGACTGTTGCGTCTGTCTCGTCGTAGAAGTTTGTAACTACGGTGCCGTCAGACCAGATAGCGGATACGTCGATGGATACTGTAGAGTTAGCCGATGCGTTTACTACGCATACTGTCTTGTCGTTTATGCCGTTTTTGCTGTACTGTCTTGCGAATGCGATACCCGAGGAAGCCGTAAGACCCGTGTTGGAGCCTGCGCCTATAGACAGGTGGTCGCGGCGGAACGAGCCGACCTTCTGTACGTGTGCAAGAAGAGCCGTATCCATACTGTTCCAGTTCATATCCGAACGCAGCGAGTGTCCTGCACCGCCGTCACCGTCTGCTGCACAGTTGGTAGCAAGCGGACGAGCGGACTCGTCGCCGTAGTAGATCTGTACTCCGCCGGGGAGAAGCAGAAGAGCCGTGTCAAGATATTTCAGGTTGTTTCTGTCTGCAAGACAGGAGTCGTGCGAAGAAATGTATGAAAGTTGGTTAAAGCTGTCATCACTGTTTATCTTGTCTGCATAGCCCTGATACATAGAAGCAAGCTTGCCGGCTGCTAAAAGTCCGCCGCCCTGAGTCTCGAAGTTTATCATCGAGTCAAAGCCGCCCTGTGTAAAGTAGCCGTCCTTGCCGTAGCCTATGTTGTGATTCCAGTGTTCGCCTGTCATCCAGAAATCGTCAGTCCACTGTGCACCGGGTGAGTTCGGGTTATTCTGACGCCATGTCTTGAGGGCTGCGGTACACTTGTCAGAGAGTGCCTTCCATGAAGCAAACTCAACGTGCTTTGCGGTATCGCAGCGGAAGCCGTCTATACCGTAGGTCTGTACCCAGTCTGCGAGGAAAGAGGTCAGATAGCCTGTTACTGTGTTGCTTGCGCCGTACTTGGATACCTTTGCGTCATATGTACCCTCCCCTTGCCATTTCTTCTTAAGGAAGGTAGGTATACCTACGTTTCCGCCGTACTCTGTACGGAAGTCCGGCAGACCCGTAAGGCTCGAGGTCTTTTCGTCGGTACCGGGAGGCGTATAGCCCGGCAGACCGGATCTTATCCAGTCGCCCCACCATTTAGCCCAGCCTGCCTGGTCTGTATAGTCAATATAGTCGTGGAAGCCGCCGACATTTGTAATTTTTCCGAGGTACTGGTCAATGGCCGACTTATCCTTGATAGTACCATAGTCATACTGCTCCATATCGAGGATATTGTTATAACCTGCGTGGTTCATAACTATATCCATAATGATACGGATACCGTGCTGATGTGCGGTGTCTACGAGAGTCTTGAACTCTGCCTTTGTACCGTAGTTTGCGTCCGGCTCGGTGTAGTCAAGAACATAGTAGCCGTGGTACGAGTAGTGAGCAAAGTGCTCGCTGCCGGAGTCAACGTAGCCGTGAATCTGCTCATAGGGTGCCGTCATCCAGATAGCGTTTATACCGAGGTCGTCAAAATAGCCTGCCTCGATCTCCTGAGTGATACCTGCAAAGTCACCGCCGTGGAATGTACCCGGTGCGCTCTGTGCGCCGGATACCTTGTTGCCGTTTGCGTCCTGCATACGGCCGTACTGATAGTCGTTAGAGGTATTGCCGTTTTTGAAACGGTCAATTAGCAGGAAGTATACAGTAGCGTTGTCCCAGGTAAACGGTGCGTCCTCCATAGAGGTGTCTGCTGCGCTTGCTGCAGGGGCCAGTATACTGCCTGTTACTGCGGCTGTTGATAATACACATGCCGCCGAGAGTACGGAGCTTACTATCTTTTTGAATAAGCCCTTTGTTTTTCGTGACATTATAATCCTTCTTTCTTTGATAAAATTTGGTTTGTCTTAAGTTTGTGCCGCGCCGAAAAATATAAGTACGGATCACCTCTCTGTGACTGCAAAATTTACACAACTATTTAGCTTAATATTACTACACCTTGCAAGTATTAATAATTCCTTTGGAGAATAATAGCCATTTTTTTATGTAAATTAAAAATATTCAGCGTTTTTGTTAATAAAACAGTGTTCAATTTATACATAATGACGATGTTAGATTGCACAAATCGTATTTACAAATTCTGACAAATTGAATATTTATATAGCAAAATATTATTAATTTTATTTATTGTGTTTGTTAAATTCTAATAGAAAAATATTTTTAACACAGCTATTTGTGCAAAATGACTGTAAAAGAAAAAAGCCGCATAAACTTTTGCGCCTTTTGCAGACTTACTGTATATTAGGTTCGGGATAAATAGCACCAAAGGTGTTTACGGTAACGGTTTTCATTACCTGGGGGACAATGGGTCTGTCGTTAAAATCAGTTTCGCACTCGGCTATTTTGTTGACTACCTCCATACCCTCGATAACCTTGCCGAAGGCTGCATACTCGCCGTCAAGGTGAGGAGAAGCCTTGTGCATAATAAAGAATTGGGAGCCTGCTGTATCGGGATGAGAGGTTCTCGCCATAGACAGGGTACCCTCGGTATGCTTCAGGTCATTCTGATAGCCGTTATGGGAAAACTCTCCCTTTATATGATAGCCGGGTCCTCCAGTACCGTTTCCAACGGGGCAGCCACCCTGTATCATAAAGCCGTTTATCACTCTGTGAAATTTAAGACCGTTATAAAAGCCCTTGTTTACAAGGCTTATGAAATTATTAACAGTATTCATAGCTATCTGCGGAAACAACTCGGCTTTTATTACGCCTCCGTCCTCCATTGTAATTGTAACGATAGGATTTTTGATCATATAAAAATCGCCCTTTCTTTTATGACAGCCGCTGACCGGAGACTGTCCGCAGCTGTTGTTTTATATTATTTCTTGTTTTAATACTACAACATTTTTTACCAATAATCAAGCTATATTCAAAAAATAAAACTATATTTGAAATCACTTATCACAATTTCAACGGACAAATGTATTATGAGGCGGCTTCGGTATCGGATGAAGCCGTCCCGGATACCGTGCTCTCGCTGTTCAGCTTTTCCACGGTACAGCCGTCGTTTTCCATCAGCTTTAGTATACCGTCATCACCATAAAAATGTGCCGAGCCGACAACGAACATCACCACTCCGCTCTCCTTCATATATTCCTCGGCTTTTTCCGCCATAGCCTTGTTTCTGTCCTTCAGAACACTGTCGGACAGCGACAAAAGCTCGTCCATTATCTCCTGCGGCACCGACTGTTCTGACTGAGTATCATCCGAGAGAGCCTTTTCGTCAAGCTCGCCCTTTGTCCACAGCTCATACATCTCCTTTGTAGAGCTTACCTTTTGGTCAAAGTGTCCGTCCTCTACATAGTCCCCGAGCAGATAACCTGCCGCCTCGTCAGACAAGCCGTCATACAGGGATAACTGCAGTTCGGCTGATTCGACCTCTTTTATAGTCTTACCCTCGCTGTCGGCACGGGTAAGCAAAAGCTTGTCAAGACCCATATCGGTACTGAGTCCGGTCTCGCTTATGATAGCATTTTCCATCAGAGAAGTCCACATCACCGGCTTATAGCTGTCATAGGCGGACATATACATATTGTGCTCCTTCAGCTTATTCACCATAGCGTCATAGGTAGCTACAGGTATATGATCATATATTTTTGTATTGTCCGTATACATAAGGCTCGCAGCAAGCCTCAGTGCCTCGGAAAGATCCTCGGACAGAGCATTTACATCTGCCTCAACAGCGAGAGAGTCACAGATCGAAAAAGCATTCTCAAAGTAATCGGGAAGATTTTTCATTCGTCTGTCGCCTGCATGGATCGAGCCCATCATATAGATGAAATTTCCATCGGCGTCGGTCACCCTCCACATTGACGGGGTGATCGTGTTTTCCCCCAGTGCCGGGTCGGCAGAGGACTCACGGCTCGTCTGCGCCGAGCTTTGTACGGCAGAGTTTTTGCTGTTTTCCTCATCAGTACTGTCCTCGATAACACGCAGGTTACAGCCGCACAGACATATTGTCGACAAAACGCATACAAGAACAAAAGAAATAGTCTTTTTTAGCATATGATCACTCCAATATAAGAAAAAGGGATATGCACCCGCATATCCCTGATTATGTGCTTTGTCAAAAGGCAAAAATAAGTAAATATATATTACTTAGATGACTTTTTCATTTTTGAAGCAGCAATAGCTGTTCCAAGAGCAACAAGACCCATTACAGCAAATACTGCAACTGTTGTTGTTGTAGCTGTGTCACCGGTTGTAACTGTGCCGTTTTTGTTGTTGTCAACAGTCTTATTGTCGCCGGTTGTGTTGGTGTTAGTACCGTTGTTGTTGTCCTTCTTGTCGTCTGCCGGAGCAATCTCATTCTGCTTTTCTTCCTCAGCCTTAGCAAGTACATAATACTGTACGTCAGCATCCTTTGTAAATGTGAGAACTCCATCCTCGAATGTAGCCTCTACAGCTGTCAGCTTGCCGTCTGCATAAGCATATACAACGTTCTTGTCTGTTGTGATCTGTACCTTTGCGCCCTTGATAGCTACTGTAGCATCATCAGCGTCTGTGAAGTACATATCAAGAATTGCGGACTCCTTCAGACCAAGCTCGTCAGCAGCCTTCTGTATATCAACATCTGTGATAACAGCTGCGTGGAAAGTAACCTCGCCCTCGTCTGCTGCATCAGCAGGAACATTTACAGCGATGTTCATTTCTTCAACCTTAACCTCAAAGGAAGCGTCCTGTCCCTTTACAACCTCTTTTGTATCAGTAGATTCTGAGCTTGACTGACCCAGAGTAGCTGCACTTACGGAAGCTGCGCCAACTGTTGCAACTGCTGTTACTGCAGCAAAAGCAACCAAAAAGCTCTTCTTAATGTTCATTGTAAACATCCTCCTAAAAAAATATTGTTTGCTTTTTGACAATGTAATAATACCATATTTGTTACAACTATGTCAATACTGAAATTGTAATTTGTAAAAAATTACAAATTGTCGTAATTAATAACCGCTGTTTTAATAAAATTTTGTTTAAGCATAAAATGTTTTTTGTTTACTATGTCTTTATTTTTTGTTTTTTTCTGAGCAATTTTTATTTTTCATTTTGCTTTTTAACTAAATTTGTTTTGTTTCATTTGTTATATATCACATACAAATATTCATTTCGCACAATTTTCAGTATACAAAGAAATTAATTACAAAAAAGACATCTTTGTTTAATTTGACAGCAAGCCGCTCCACGAGGTCCTGAGCCATGTATCATAAGGCACAACGCCGTGAGCCTTCTCGGTAAGTCCGTAATAGAAGTGGAAATAGGACAGAGCCAGAACTATCAGAACAAAGACCAGAGCCAGTGCAAACTTTTGTCTGTCAGTAGTAAGATTTATACTTTTTGTTTCGCTTATAGTATAGCTTATACCCTTTGTTCTGAGCGAGCGGTATATAAGCGGCACGAGCAGAACTATAAAGAACAGGAAGTAGTAGGAAAGTCTTTCTATAATACTGTGGCGTGCCATCGTCAGCATCATCAGTGTAGCTATAAGAGAAAGGTTTATCAGATATTTGTTTTCGTTAGTAACATTTATAGTACCTACCTTTACAAGCAAAAACGCCGCTACCGTAACGAAAAGCGGTAGTATCACATAGACAAACGACAGGCCCTCGGTAAGGAAAGCCGAGCCGCTGTATTCCTCGTGGAAGAAGGTCGTTATTATTTCGATAAAGCCTGTCGAGGAGATATAGAACCACAGGAGCAGATACGCATAAACTATAAGTTCTTTGAAATTAGGCTTCATTTTTACGAGCAGATAGACGGGTATCATTATAAGCACCGTCTGGTGGAAAAGCGAAGCAACAAGAATAATGATCGCATAAGGAATGAACTTATTTCTTTTAAGGAAGTGCCATGCCAGCATTACAAAGGATATAGCTATCATCTGGCGGATAAAGTTCATTGACATAAAGAACACAAACAGGTTTATATACAGCACCGTAGACAGCCACGGTATCTCTGAATCCCTATAGATGAATATTGCCGCAGGTATAATAGCAACCAGTGAAAAAATGCCCATATACCACATATAGTTTGGCAGGAACATACCGAGAACCTTTGTCAGAAGCACAAAGCCTATCTCCCAGTCCTTATATGTCAGGTTTGAAAAGCCGTCCTGAGTCATAAAGTTATAGCCGACAGCGTACATATTATAATCATAGCCTATGCCGTGTCTGAATACCATAACCGCAAACAGCTGTGCAAAGGCAACTATTACAAATATCAGGTTTTTGACTTTTGACGGCTTGTGCCAGCAGAAAATAGCTGCCCACACAAGTATCAGTAAATTATTTATGGTATAAAATAGCACAACAAGACCCCCGTAATTTATTTAGCCTTAACACGCTGTTTTTGAAAAAATCGCCTTGAACAGTGTCTTAAAAAGTATTTTTATATCAAAGCCCACAGACCAGTTTTCTATATAGTATATATCGTACCTTATCCGCTCGGGAATAGATGTGTTTCCTCCGCGAAGGTCGTTTACCTGCGCCCAGCCGGTCATACCCGGCTTTACATAGTGTTTTACCATATACAGAGGCACGGACTTACGAAACTCTTTGACATAAAAAGGTATTTCCGGTCGCGGACCCACAAGACTCATATCCCCCTTCAGCACATTGAAAAGCTGCGGCAGCTCATCTATACTGAAGCGGCGTATAAACCTACCGAAGTCGGTAACACGGACGTCGTTTTTTTGTGTCATAGTGATGTTGTCTCCGGTATCCTCACGCATTGAGCGGAATTTATACATAGTAAACGGCTTTTTCCCGAGTCCTACACGCTGTTGCTTAAATATTATCTTACCCGGAGAGGTAAGCTTTATAATAACTGCGGTCACAAGC
>JAHKXX010000089.1 GCA_020627425.1 bacterium | reverse complement strand
TTGATTTTTATGACAGCAGATCTATATCCGCCGAGCAGTGTACGGAATATGTTATACACCTCGTTACTTTCTTATCAAAAAGCTGTTCGGCAGCATTTTTATATAACATGAGCTGTTTTTTATATCTTTCTGCAAGCACACCCGGATCCTTTACCGCATCGGTTTTGTAGTCTATTATGATCATACCGTTATTGTTTATCAGCAGGCAGTCCATAGCTCCTTGTAATATTATTTTTTCATCACCGGAAATATTCGGATCAGCATCACTTGCCTTTATGTTTACGGTAAACCTGTACTCACGAAGAACCCTGTCGGCATTCATTATGCAGTTATATGTATCACTTTTAACAAAGCCCTCTATATCCGAATTGCTGATAGAATCAGCCTGTTTAACTGAAATAACGCCTTTATCCGTTAGCCGCTTCTTCTCTCCGGCAAAGTCGGTTTTTAATGCAGCAGGCTCGGCATACTGCAAAAACGTGTGCATAGCTGTACCCTTTTCCGAGCCTGTCATATTATCCTGCTGTACAAATGCAGGTCTTGATGCTGCTGTAGCGAACACAGTCAGATCGCTGTGAGCGAGAGCAGAAGCAGAAACCTTTGTAGGAATACCTATTCTGTCAATGTGTTTATATGTAGTGTTAAAGCGCTTGTCAAGAAGTGCATAAAGCTGAGGATCTATGGGTGCAGTCTGCTCGTTTTTCTCTACTTGATCTGAATTATCCGAAAGTGAAACAAAGCTGTGCAGACTTTTCCAATGTGAGCGTGTAGGAATAGTAGGAAGCTCAGACAGTGCGGCATCGCTTCTTAGCCCGCTCAGGTCGGGATGCACCAGAGCACAGGCAGTAATCAGCTTTGAAAAGGAATCCAGACCCTCTACACAATACGGAGATATTTTTCCATCCTCGATATTCAGTAAAGCACCTATCTTGTTCAGATAGTCACTATAGCCGGTTTCCTTTTTAGAAGTGATACTTATTATCGGTATGAGCTTCTCCTTTGCCCTCGTCATAGCTACATATAGAACCCTCATTTCCTCACTTTTTGTTTCGCTCTCTATACGGGCTTTTATTATATTTTTTTGTAGGGTGTCATATTTTATACCGCTTTTATCCATAGCCGAAAGTCCGAAGCCAAGCTCGGAATGAAACATAACAGGCGGATTTCGCTTGTCTCCCCTGGAGCTGAGGGCTGCAAGTATGCAGATCGGAAACTCCAGTCCCTTTGAATGATGTATAGTCATTATGCTGACAGAATCATCAGGAACGTTTCCGGACGCGCTTATTTCCGTTCCCGACTCCTCAAGATATTTTATATATCGTACAAAGCCGCCCAATCCGCCGCATATATTGGTTTCGTATTCATGTGCAAAGCCGGTAAGCTTGTGCAGGTTTCCGATCCTTATCTGACCGTAGGGCAGTGAACCTATAACGGATATATATCCGGTTTTTTCAAAGAACATATCTATCAGCCTGTCGACAGGCATTGTAAATGACATTGCCCTAAAATATGAAATCAACTCTGAAAAATCAATACAGTGTTGACGCAGAGATTCAGGCACACTTTCTGATTTTATAATACTGAGAAGCTTACTGTAAAAATACTTTCCCTTGCCATCAAGCTTTATCATCGACAGATCATCCGGCGTAAATCCGAACACAGGGCATGCAAGCACCGACAGAACAGGTATATCCGACAAAGGATTGTCAACTATCTTTAAAAATGATATGACCGTGCGAACCTCGTAGCATTCAAACAGGCTGTACGGTTTGTCCGTATAGGCAGGCACACCGTTTTTATTGAGTGTATCAGCATAGATATGTGCATGCGTAGACAGATTTCTCATAAGTATACAGAAGTCACTGTATTTTACCGGACGAAGAACACCGTTTTCGCTTACTGTTTCGCCACTGCTCACCTTATTCTTTATAAGCTCTGCGATATATGCAGCTTCAAGCTCATAGACTGTAGCTTCATCAGTTTCGTTGTCGGAGCCATCACTGTCGTTTACTGCTTTTTCTATAAAGTGAAGTTCGGTTTCAATATCGTCCTTCTCCGGATAATCAGCTGCCCTGACAAGCATCTCATCTTCGTTATAATCTATCTCTCCTACTCTCTCGGACATCAGTGCACGGAAAACATAGTTTACACTGTCTATTATTCCCTCTCTGCTGCGGAAGTTTCGATCCAGTATTATTTTCGATGGAAATGTCGGAGATTCTCTGTTATAAGGGATCGATCTGTTTCTTCTGTTTATAAATATTCCGGGGTTAGCCTCTCTGAAACGATAGATGCTCTGTTTAACATCGCCGACAACAAAAAGGTTTGTTTCATCCTTGGATACAGCCTTGAAGATCATCTCTTGTATTTCGTTCGTATCCTGGTATTCATCAACCATCACTTCATCATATTGTTCGGAAAGACTGTGTGCAAACTGTGACTTTACTCTTTTTCCGTTGTTCTCACTGTAAAGAAGCTGCAGCATAAGATGCTCAAGATCGGAAAAATCAAGTATGCCTCTTTCCTTTTTGGCTTCCATATAATTATCCGAAAACTCGCGAAGTAGAGAACACAGACACATAACAATTGGATACAACTGTTTATTGTCTTCATTAAAATCCTCTTCACTGACCGCAAAAACAGGCAACAGCTTTTTTTGGACCATAGTGTCTATTGTATCAAAGCAGTTTTTTACAGCCTTGTGTGTATCATCATCGATCTCATGATTTTTCCTTGTCGGGCGGCGATAGCTTTTCTTTTCAAAGCAGGTAACGAGCCTCATAATAGCATCGCGGTCATTGTTTTTGGATGCGGCTTTCAGAGAATTAACAAAGCCCAAAAGATAATCATATTTGGTATCAGCCGAGGTTTTAAGTCCGCCTTGAAGAAACGGCTCGGATGAAATAATTTCATCAAGCTCATTTAACAGATGATCGCAAAGTTGCAAAAAGGAGTCAAGCATATCTCTGCTGTACATATCAAACACAGTGTCGGTAAGCTTTTTATCGGGATCATACATCTCGGTTATTATAGATAGCCAGTCGTTCGGAAACGGGTAGCTGCAAAGACAGTCATATAACCGAAGAATCGTATCCTCGAGACCTGTATCGGTTTTAGCACCCGATAACAGCGCGCTCATATCCCTGAAGCTGCTGTTTCCATGTGAATATCTGTTTTCTATTATATCGGAGAGAATTTCTGTTTTTATAACGGAAAGCTCGCTGTCACTGCCTATACGAAAATCCTTGTTTATCTTCAGCTCGAAAAAGTTTTCCTTTAGTATTTTGGTACAAAATGAATGAATGGTACAGATGTCGGCATTGGGAATAAGAAGCTGCTGTCGTCTCAACTGCATATTATCAGGGTACTCTATC
>JAHKXX010000002.1 GCA_020627425.1 bacterium | reverse complement strand
TATCACCCACTCTTTTGGCACGCGGCGGAGTGCCTCCGGCAGCGTGACGCTGCACCCTGAACTCGCACTGTAGTTAGTTTTATCACCCACTCTTTTGACAGCGGCGGAGTGCCTCCGCCGTCAATTCGCGCACTGTGGTTAGTTGTGTCCTCTACTTTGTTGGCACGCGTACGAGATTAGTTTATTGTCCCTCTTAGTCCGCGCCGTGCCGCACAGGGCGGCACTTAGCGCTGCTATGAACTAGAAGCTGGTATATTTGTCTACTCTAATTGTTGTCTCTAAAAAAACAGTACAGCGAGTCTGATGTGAGTCCCCATAACCACTATTCATTTTTCAGTCTTAAGTCTTAAGTAAAATATTTATTGCCGCCACCGGGTGGTGAATGTTAAGACATTCGTCGGCGTACCGTTAGGTCTTTGAAGGTACGCTGTCGAATGTTTTTTGTTTTCCGGAGGAAAATATGAAAAAGCTTATAAATTACTTTACAAAAACAGAAAAGCTGCTTTGGAGTCTGTCCGTATTCATAATAGTTCTGTCCTTTTGTATTTTTGACAGAGAAAACTATCTGACACTTGCGGCGTCGCTTATCGGAGCTTCGTCGCTTATACTCAGTGCCAAGGGCAATCCGACAGGGCAGGCTCTTATGATAGTTTTCAGCATAATATACGGCATAATTTCATATCAATGCAGATACTACGGAGAGATGGCTACATATATGGGAATGACTATGCCAATGGCTGTTATATCTCTTATTTCGTGGCTCAGAAACCCATACAAGGGCAAAAAAGCAGAAGTCAAGGTAAATACTCTGAAAGCTGTCGAAGTGATATTTATGATACTTTTAACTCTTGCAGTTTCCGCAGCATTTTATTTTCTGCTGAAATTTCTCGGTACTGCATATTTAGAGCTTAGCACCATATCCGTCGCCACAAGCTTTGCTGCGGTTTATCTGACCGCAAGGCGCAGTGCCTTTTTTGGCCTTGCTTATGCTCTGAATGATATAGTTCTTATCATTTTATGGATACTTGCCTCTATATCAGATTTTTCTTATATCTCCGTAACCGTTTGCTTCTGTATGTTTCTTGCAAACGACATCTACGGCTTTATAAACTGGAGAAAAATGAAAAACCATCAGCAGCGTGACGCTGCCTGCTTTTAATATGTTTAGACATAATAAAAGAATAAAGAAAAAAGAATAAAGAATAATGAGCTTGCGAACTCACGTTACACTCGCTGAACTGTTTTTTGGAGACAATAAGCAGAGTAGACAAATACACTCGTTTCCACTATAAGCAGCACGAGCGGCACCCTGAGTGCCGTGACGCGGACGGCGCACGAATATAAACCAAGCCTGTACGCGTGCCAAAAAGTAGGCGGCAAAACCAACTACAGTGCGCGAATTGACAACCCGGGCACCGGGTTGACAGGGAGGGGGAGATGGGGTAAAATGTAGGGGTGGAATTATTTTGTTTTTTAGAGGGTTTGATATGAATACATTTCTCAGAAGGACTTGGGCTGAGGTTGATGCCGACGCACTGAAAAATAACTATAAAAGAATAAGAGAAGCAGCCGATAAGAACGCAAAAATAATGTGTGTAATAAAAGCAGATGCTTACGGACACGGCGCAGTGTTCTGTGCAAGACTGTATGAACAGCTCGGAGCAGACTTCCTTGCGGTGTCAAATATAGAAGAGGCTATGCAGCTAAGGGATAATGATATCAGCTTGCCGATACTTATCCTCGGTTTTACTCCGGCAGAGTACGCAAAACAGCTTGCGGATAATAATATCAGCCAGGCGGTTTTTTCTCTTTCCTATGCAAGAGAGCTGTCAAAATATGCTGTCAGAGATAATGCTACTGTTAAGATACATATTAAGCTTGATACAGGTATGAGCCGTATCGGCTTTATGTATCAGAATATAGATAGAGATAAAAACTCTGTTGACGAGATAGTAGCAGCATCCCGGCTGCCCGGACTGGACTTTGAGGGAGTGTTTACTCACTTTGCACTTTCCGATGAGGGAGAAGAAGGCAAGGAAGCAACACTTCACCAGTATGAATGCTTTAGTGACTGTGTGAACAGACTAAAGGAAAAGGGCATAGTATTCAGAATAGTACACTGCTCTAACAGCGGCGCGATAATCGACTATAAGCAAATGCACCACGACTGCGTTCGCGCAGGAATAATACTCTACGGTCTGTCTCCGTCCAAAAAGCTAGATAAACGCCTCGCGCTCAGACCTGCTATGCAGATAAAGAGCGTTATAGCACAAATAAAAACAGTAGACCCCGATACCGCTGTCAGCTATGGCGCTACATACCATACAAAAGACAGGACAACAGTTGCTACGGTGCCTATAGGCTATGCCGACGGATATACAAGAAGCCTCGGTAACCGCGCGTTTATGACTGTAAATGGAAAAAAGGCTCCTGTTATAGGCAGGGTGTGTATGGATCAGCTTATGCTGGATATAACCGGTATTGAAGGAGTACAGACGGGCGACGAGGTAACGGTAGTCGGCGATGGCGAAAACAATACCTTCAGCTTTGACGATATGGCAGAAATGACCGGAACCATAAACTATGAGCTTGTTTGCCTTGTAGGAAAAAGAGTTCCCAGAGTTTATATAAAGCACGGTGAAAATATCGGTATTATGGACAGTATCAGACCATATGAAACGGGGGATATGTCTTGAAGCTGCTTGTACTTGACGGAAACAGTATCATAAACAGAGCCTTCTACGGGATAAAGCTACTGACTACTAAGGACGGACAGTATACAAATGCAATATACGGCTTTCTGACGACCTTTATCCGATTGCTCGGCGAGACAGAGCCTGACGCTGTGGCTGTTGCCTTTGACCTGAAGGCGCCTACGTTTCGTCATAAGGCATACAGCGGTTATAAAGCAAACCGTCACGGTATGCCCGACGAGCTTGCGTCACAGATGGAGCCGCGAAAGGAAATACTAAAGGCTCTCGGCTCTAAAAGAGTAACCTGTGAGGGCTTTGAAGCGGACGATATCCTGGGTAC
>JAHKXX010000088.1 GCA_020627425.1 bacterium | reverse complement strand
GGTTTCCTTGCTCTCGCAGGTATCGGCGGACTTGTTATCGGAATCCTCGGCGCAACGTCTGTAATGTTCCCGATGATGAAAAAGAAGAGAGAAGAAGAATCAGAAGAATGATACGAAATTTAAAACAGCAAAGGGTGTCTGCACCGACAGACACCCAAGACATAAATAAAGGAGAAGATAAATATGGGATTATTTAGTAAAAAAAGCAAGAACACTAATGCGAGCAGCAACAGCGTTCTGAGGGTATCGGTGACAAATAACGGAACGGAATACACATTTATGCTTGACGGCAAGCTTGACACAATGACATCTCCCGACCTTGAAAAGAAAATCAACGAGGTGGCCGATAAAGCTACAAAGCTGATCTTTGATCTCGACAAGCTGGAATACATCTCCAGTGCGGGACTTCGTGTCCTGCTCGGTGCGGTACAGGCTATGGAAGATAAGGGAGAAATGGTAGTCCGTAACCTTTCTCAGTCAGTACAGGACATTTTTGAACTTACCGGGTTTAATCTTTTGTTCACTATCGAATAAGGCGGAAAAAGACGAGAGCCAGAGTTAATGAAGAAGGAAGGAGATAAGTGTGACAGATCAAGAGATCATAAATGGATTGTATCTGGAATTACTTTTTGTAGCGGTAATCCTGCTTGGCATCCTTTTCATTAACAATATCGTGTTATACAAGCAGAAACTCAAGGACCGTATCTCTGTCATGCTGCCTACCGCGGTGGTTTTGGGCTGCTTTGAGATTCTCTGGACGTTATGCGACGGGAATCCTCATCTGACAGCTCTTACCTATATCGGCGCTTGCGGCTATATGCTGCTGTTTGTCATATTTACCGTATTATTGAACCGTTATATACTGAACAGGTTTGACCACCTGCCGAAAAGCAGGTGAGCGACGATTTTGCTTTATATCCTTCCGCCGGGATTTTTCTCTATCTTATGTATCACTACACCGTGGACCCATTGGTTTGTAAGCGTTGACGAAACAGGCGTACTGCACGAGGAAATACTCTTCGACGCGCTTGTTTACTCCGCTGATGATCATATACGTTCTGACAGCGGTGATCAGCGACATACACTACGCGATCAAAGGTCGCCGCGGTGATCGTACGACGATGCGCATTGCCTATAACATGATCGTGTTCGGTGTTTTGATTCCTGCGATTTATAGCATGGAAATTATCCTATTAGACGTCAACAGTAAATATCTTGCCCTTAACTTGGCTGTTTCGATAGCAATGGTATATCTGACTACCAACGTCAGTACACATACACTTCTGGAGACCCGCGCTAATGTAGAGGCTACCGAGGCTGATCTGTGCGTTGGTACTGAGATCCAGACCGGCAGCCTGCCCACAAACTTTCCGAATCGTCCGGAGTTTGAGATATATGCTTCCATGGATCCGGCGAAGGAGGTCGGCGGAGATTTCTATGATTTCTTTATGATCGACGAAGATCATCTTGCAATGGTCATAGCCGATGTATACGGAAAAGGCGTTCCCGCAGCTGATCACAGTGCATCACTTATTCCTGCGTCACTTTTCTTTGAATTCATTCCGATTGATGAAAAAGATGTATAACCTGTCACAGTGGATAAGCTTGAGGTGGGCAAGAGGTACGAACTGATCATTTCCAATCATTCAGGCTTCTACAGATAGAGAATGAAAGATGTTATATTGGAAACAGGTCTTCACAATGCAATGCCTATGGTAGAATTCCAGTACCGCATTGATAAGACAGTAAGCCTTATGGGTGAAAAAACTACAGAGCTTGCTCTCAGAACTGCTGCTGAAAAAACTGCCAAAGAATGTGGATTTTTGCTGGTTGACAGCTCAGTTTATCCGGATACGGATAATATACAGTATGTGTACATTATGGAGATTGACCGTGTACCGCAGGATCTGACAGAGGAAAAGGTGATCAGTTGTTTGGAAAAAAATCTTGCCGAAGTTAATCCATCATATGGAGAAAAAATCAAAAACGGCTTGATAAAGCCTGTAAAGATTATGTATTTCCAGACGGAAACCTATGTTCTGTACAAGGAAATGCTGCTTATGAAAGGTAATTCAATAGCACAGTTGAAACCTGTTACTATTATCGGAAACCAATTGCAGAAAAATTTTTTCTTTGCACTTACGCAGGACTTTGAAGAAATTAAAGCTATTTCGGCACTGTAAAAATCGAAGCTTTCCGGAAGTTTCCGGAAAGCTTTTGATGATTTAAATATTTTTGGTGTATTGTGAGGAGGAGTTTAAAAGTATAATCATTGAAAGCCGAAGCGGTCAGATTTCTTCTGCCGAAACCGATATCGCAACAAATTTTTACCTTTGCAGCAATGATAGGGAGGATGCATACAAATTGGAAATGTATAGAGATTTGTCATGTAAAAAATATAAAACCATTATACCTGAAAAGCAGGCTCAGGTAATACTTCAGAGCGTAGTTCAGAATCCGTATACAAAGGCGGCAGGAATCACCATGACGCAGTATACTGCCCATTTACAATAATACAGCAGGAATTATGAAAGTCTGGTCTTTTCAGGTTTTTTCCGAAAGCTTTTGCTTTGATGTAAAGGGAAAAGAAAGACTGTAGAGCAAAGAAAAAGAGGTCGGAAATCGACCTCTGAAATATTATTAAGATTCTAAATAGTGCAGCATCGGTTCAACAAGAGATTCTTCAATATTCAGACCGTTCATTTTAGCACTGACGAATAATACAGCTCATTGGAGTTTTTTATTTGCAAGTCTGTTTTCGAGCTTTATGGCTCTTGCAATCAATAGTGCCGCCGTACCGCACAATATGCCGAGCAAGAGTCCGCACAAGACGTCTGTCGGATAGTGAATATATAGATACAGCCTTGAGAAAGCAATGCATACAGTCAGTACAAGTGCGATAAAACCGACCTCTCTTTTCTTTGCAAGAAGAACGGTCGTTGATGCCGCTGCCAGAACGCTGTGAGTTGACGGAAAGCTTGACCCCGACGGTTGTTTGATCAGTAAAGCAATATCCGTATTGACGGTAAAAGGTCTGGGACGGTTCACAAGATGCTTGAGCAGTATGTCTCCGCTCAAAAAGCCGAGTGCCAGGGCAGCCAGCAGAATAATTCCCGCTGCACGCGTTTTCTTGAAGAATAACATGACAATCCCTGCAGCAATCCAGATGATACCAGAGGTGGTAAGATAGCTTATAAACACAGTTAAAAAATCCAAAAATCCGCATTTCAGTGTATTCTGTATAGCGTTCAGAACAGATAAGTCAAATGATTGTATTACTTCCATAATGTACTTCCTTTTATTTTGAGAGAATATGTTTGAGTGTCTCAGCATTCTTGATCACGACCGGACGGATCAGATTATTCACGATCAGCGGCGCACGCTTTAAAGCGTCAGGAACATCAGGAATCAGTATCGCAACATTGAACGCATAGACAAGTCCCAATGTTTTCATATACTGCTCAAACTGAGCCGGATCTGTGATACCGGAATACATAGCAAGAAACTTACGTCCGACTTCTATACATTGATCGGATTTCAAACCCGTACTTTCCTCTATGATACCTGAATGATTCTGTGGAGCTGAGATAAGATCGCGGTAGACGGTAGCAACATCATAGATTGGAACACCAAGCGTAACCTCGCCCATGTCGATGAGCATCAGCTCACCGTCCTGAAGCATGATATTGCCGGGATGTAAGTCGCCGTGAACGAGGGTGTTGCGATCTGCCATAGCATTGATGATATCCTTCAATACATCGATCTCGTTTTGTTCCAGGTATTCTTTCATAATGGGATGGTCGGCTCTTTCTATAAGAAAGTCTTTCAGCGAAGTAATCGAACTGTTTTTGATCGGTGTAGAGTGGAGCTTCTTTGCGAGGGCAACGTACTTTGCAACATAATCATCAATGTGTTCGGGATCGTTCGC
>JAHKXX010000087.1 GCA_020627425.1 bacterium | reverse complement strand
TTTTCTGCTTGGTGTATCACACTAAATCGCGTTACTTGCACCTATTCCAAAACTCCCAGAATTATTTTACACCAACGCCTGCGCGTGCTCGCGCTGAGCAATTCGCGCACTCTACTTGAATGTTACCGCCTTCTTTTTCGGCACGCGTACGAGTTTGGTTTATTGTCCCTCTCAGTCCGCGTCACGGCGCTTAGGGCGCCGCTCGTGCTATTTGGAAGTAAATGCAAGTGTATTTCTCTACTCTGCTCATTGTGTCCAAAAATTAGTACAGCGAGTGTGATGAGAATTTCTTACAATTATTTTTTATTCAATCTTAAGTCTTCAGTAAAAAAATTTCGACCCCGATCATTATGGATCGGAGCCGTTTATTTTTCTATATTCTTCATTCGCTCCTCTGTTTTCTGTATCAGGTTGTAGAGGGACGGAGCAAGCTCGGGATAATTCTTGGAAAGTACATCCGAGGACATTGACAGTATAATGGGCACATCTGCATCTCCGAGGCTTGCAGGAACTTTACCGCTTGCAAGACACCGTGCGTTTGCTTCTGTTATACTCTCCATAGCAGAGGACAGGCCGGAATATATCTCCGGTATAACAGAAAACATAGCCTGTGGGTTTTTCGGGTTTGCACTGTACAGGGTTCTTACCATTTTATATACAGACACCATAAGATATGATGATATTTCTCCCGTAAGAGCCTTGCTGTCACTCTGCTCAAGCAGATCGAACAGTATGCTTATCGAATTCATAACAAGACGCTTGTTCAGCTTTATCATAGCTGTTGTTTTAGAGCTGCTCTGCTTGTCGTTTTCCGGCTGAAGCTCGGAAACATCGTCAAGCTTCAGCGTTGCACCGTGTCTGTCCGCAGTTCTCCCGAGAAGATAATCACAGGATACATTATAGTAATCCGCAACCTTCACAACGAAAGCCAATCCGCATTCTCTTATTCCCTTTTCGTAGTGAGAGAGCAGTGCCTGAGAAACACCAAGCTCAAGGGCTGCCTGCTTCTGGCTAAGCCCCCGCTCTTTTCTCAGCAATGTTACTATTCTCGGAAAATCTTCGTTCATATTACAACCTCTTGACAATCTGACCCTGACATTATATATTTAAATGTGTATTCCACAGTTTTACACTATATCTGCTTATTCGCCCATTTTCACATATAAACAGTAAGTAAATTATATAACAACTAAAACATTTTGTAAAGTGATTTTTTATACTAATTTAGACGAATTTTTATATTTTTTTTCGTCAACATAATTAAGGAGATGCTTTTATGCAATCAAACACTATTTATCTTATCCGTCACGGTGCTGTAGACGAGCGCTTTAAAGGAAAGTACATAGGAGTTACGGATGTACATTTGTCCGAAAAGGGAAAAAAACAGTTAAAACAGACCTCTGACATATTCGGCTATCCTTATCCCGAGAGGATCTACTCCTCTCCGCTGGTGCGCTGTACGGAGACCTGCTCGATAATATATCCGAACAGAGACATAAAGATCACAGGAGCGCTGAGCGAGTGTGATTTCGGTGAATTTGAAGGAAAGGGTGCCGGTGAGCTGATGAACGATCCGCACTTTGCACAGTGGCTTCAGAACTCCGATAAAACGCCTCCTCCGAACGGAGAGTCGGGCAAGGACTTTGCGAAACGCGTGTGCAAGGGCTTTGAACGTATAGTAGAACAGGTGAACTCCGAGGGGATCCACACAGCCGCCGTAATTACGCATGGAGGCGTGATCATGACGATACTGTCCGTATACGGCATACCTCAGGCAGAAAGCTACAAATGGAGAATGGACAACGGCTATGGCTATGCAGTAAGAATAACCCCCTCGCTGTGGATGCGTGACCGGGTTATGGAAGTGTTTGACACAGTGCCGTTTGAGCCGAAAAACGAAAACCACGACCAATGATAAGATAGCAAAGCCTGTACTCCCTCCGTCACGCCTTACGGCGTGCCACATCCCTCGATGAGGGAGGCTTTTGTGGGTACATCAAGCAGAAAAGACAAATACACTTGCCTTCCCTCCATAGCGGCGCTGCCGGTACCATACAATAAACCCAGCTCGTACGCGTGCCGATAAGTAGAGGACACAACAAACTACAGTGCGCGTTTTGCCACCGGCGGCTCGTCGGCGCGAATCGACCGCGGAGCACTCCGCCGAACTGATTTCAGGAGACAATAACTATAGTAGAACAAATACACTCGCCTCTACTTAAAGGCAGCACAAGTGCCGCTCTGTGCGGTACCCCAAGGGCACTTCCTTCGGGCGCACGACGCGGATAGAGAGGTATAATAAAC
>JAHKXX010000086.1 GCA_020627425.1 bacterium | reverse complement strand
TGTGATACACCAAGCAGAAAAGACAAATACACTTATTCTCACATCAAAGCAGCGTCAAGCAGCACCCTGTGTGCTGTGGCGCGGAAGGAGAGGGACGATAAACCCAACTCGACCGCGTGCCAAGAAAGTAGGCGGCAACACTAAGCAGGGTGCGCGAATTGCTCCGCGCGAGCACGCGCCACTGCGCTTGACAGAGGGGGAGGTAGGGGGTATTATAGGAATATACTAAGAAAAACGGTGGAACGAGATGGGAATAATAACGGTAAACGGACTAAAGGTCGAGTTCGGAGAACAACTCCTTTTTGATAATATGACCTTTGAAATACAAAAGGGCGATAGAGTCGCACTTATCGGCGTTAACGGTTGCGGCAAAAGCACTTTGTTCAAGGTGCTTACCGGTGAAATACTGCCGACGGACGGGACAGTTGTACTCGCTAAAAACCTTAATATAGGATATATGGAGCAGCATGTATGCAGAAACCTTGACAGAAGTGCTTATAACGAGGTTCTCAGCGTGTTTTCGGAACTGCTCGATATTGAAAAACAAATAGAAGCTCTTAACAATATAATAAATAATGGCTGTGAGGAGCTGGATAAAACAGTTGAAAAATTGTCTGCCCTTCAGGATAGATTTAACCTTGAGGGCGGTCTTACGTGCCGTTCGAGAGCAAGATCCGCACTTCTCGGACTCGGGTTTGATGATGAACAGATGAATCTGCCTGTAGGCGCTCTCAGCGGCGGACAAAGAGCAAAGCTGCAGCTTGCAAAGCTTCTGCTGTGTAATGCGGATTTTCTGCTGCTCGATGAGCCGACTAACCACCTTGATACAGCCGCCGCACAGTGGCTTGAGGACTTTCTTACAGGCTCACGGTGCGGCTATCTCGTTATCTCTCATGACAGATATTTTCTTGATAAAACAACCAATAGAACCTTTGAGCTTGAAAATAAAAAAATGACTGTCTACAAAGGAAACTATAGTGCATACCTTCCTCAAAGAGCGGAACGAAGGCTCACCGAACAAAGAGTATACGATAATACCATAAAGGAAATAAACAGACTGGAAGGTATTATCGAACAGCAAAGACGGTGGAACAGAGAGAAAAATATAAAAACAGCCGAGAGTAAACAGAAGATCGTGGACAGACTAAGCGAATCTCTCGTTCGTCCCGACAGTACACCAGACAGTATAAAATTTAACCTTGGCATAAATACCCGCAGCGGAGATGACGTGTTGTCGGTCACTGACCTGTCGCTTGCCTTTGACGGGGTGCCGCTGTTTGATAATGTATCTATGGAGCTGCACCGGGGTGAAAGAGTTTTTCTGCTCGGTCCTAACGGCTGCGGTAAAACCTCCCTTATAAAAACACTTCTCGGTAAGTATAAGGCAAACTCGGGAAGAATACGCTACGGTACAGAGGTAAAGACCGGCTACTACGACCAGATACAGACCGGTATGGACAGCGAAAAAACTGTGTTTGAGGAAATGGCAGACGCATTTCCGGCTATGACAAATACCGAGATACGCAGCACTCTCGCACGGTTCCTGTTTAAAAATGACGATGTGTTCAAGCCCCTGTCAAGCCTTAGCGGAGGTGAACGCGCAAAGGTGCTGATGACAAAGCTTATGCTGACAGAGGCTAATTTTTTGCTGCTTGACGAACCGACTAACCACCTGGATATAAGCTCTTGCGAGGCTCTGGAAAATGCTTTGTCCGGTTATGAGGGTACTCTGCTTATCGTATCTCACGACAGATACCTTATAAACAGCCTTGCGGACAAGATCTTTTATCTGACTCCCCACGGTATAAAAGTGTTTGAAGGGAACTATGAGGAGTTTCTTGAAAAATACAAGCCCTTTGATAGTAACCCCGAGCCTCAGAAAGCAAAGGAGCCAAAGCAAAACGATTATAAAAACAAAAAGGAACGCGATGCGCTCAGACGAAAGACACGGGCTAGACTAAACAGACTCGAGATAGAAATATCCGAATACGAGGACAAAATAGCCGCAGAAAACGAAGCCCTGTCAAGTCCCGATGTCGCAGCGGACTATGAAAAGGCTATGGAAATAACCGAAAAAATTGCAAAAGCGGAAAGAGAGCTTAACTCTATGTATGAAGAATGGGAAAATCTTTCACTTGAACTTGATAAATAAAAGCAGCGCCCTTATTTTTTGGGGCGCTGCCGGATCATTTTATTAACGCTCAGCCGACTTTCGGCGTGTACATATAGGGCTTTAAGTCCTCTATAAAACTCTCCGGGGCGTCGCTGTCGGGCAGCTCGAGCATTATGGGGTTTGTTATATCAAGACTTATAATTCCTATAAGAGAATGTGCATCAATAGTATAAATATCGGAGATAAGATTGATCTTTAAATTATCATATTTCCCTGTCATACTTACGAATTGTTTAACATGCTGAAGATCCTTCAAAAATATTTCTGTTCTATACATTTTTAAAACCCTCACTTTGTTAGGATCGCAGCCGCAGGCTTTATCATAAAGCCCTAAGCCACATTAACATTTTAACAGTATTTTGCTTTAAGGTCAACATTTTTTTAAAATTTCTTGGAATTGAGAGGAATTGTCAAATGAAAGTACGAATTATTACTCTTGGGTGCAAGGTAAACCAGTTTGAGTCACAGGCTATGCTGAAAAATCTTTTGGAAAAAGGCTATAGTCTCGCAGAAAAAAACGAAAGCGCCGGCATCTCGATAATAAACTCCTGCGCCGTAACTCAGGCAAGCGAGCAAAAAGCAGTAAAGCTTATACACAGACTTAGGCGCGAGGATCCGGATACGGTAATAGTTCTTACGGGCTGTATGGCACAGGCTTTTCCGGAATCCGGAGAAAAGCTTTCCGAGGTGGATATAGTCCTCGGAAACAAAAAGAGAAACGCACTATTGCCGACAATAGAAGAATACTTTAAGACAAGACAACAGCTGACTCGGGTAGAGCAGTACGGAAGTCACGACGACTACGAAAGCCTTGATGTAGACAAGTTCATATACAGAACAAGGGCATTTCTGAAAATAGAGGACGGGTGCAACCGGTTTTGCTCATACTGTATAATTCCCTATGCACGCGGAAGGGTGCGCTCGTGCTCTCTGCAATACATAAAGGACGAGATAAAGGCATTTGAAAAAAACAACTGCCACGAGGTCGTTATAATAGGTATAAACCTGTCCTCCTACGGCAGCGACAACGGTCTCACCTTTGCGGATGCTATAGAGACTGCGTGCAGCAGTACCGATATGCGTATCCGCCTTGGCTCTCTCGAGCCGGAGTCTATGGATATGGACACTCTGAAAAGGCTTTCAAAATACGAGAACTTCTGTCCGCAGTTTCACCTTTCACTACAGAGCGGCTGTGACGCGACACTGAAAAGAATGAACCGTCACTATACGACCGCAGAGTACTCAAAAATAGTATCGGATATACGAAGCGTATTTGATAACCCTGCCATTACAACAGATGTAATGGTCGGCTTTGCGGGAGAGACCGAGGAGGAGTTTATTCAGTCACTAAGCTTTGTGGAAAATACAGGCTTTTCCAAAGTGCATATATTTCCGTACTCCAGACGTAAGGGAACCGTTGCCGACAAGGCTCCCGATCAGTGCAGCCCTGCAGTAAAGAAGGAACGCGCTGCGCGTATGGCAAAGGTCGCGCTAACTTCACGGCGAAGCTTTTTACAGAGTCAGGTAGGCACTGTCCAGTCTGTTCTGATAGAGTCAAAAAACAAATACGGATATTATGAGGGCTACACTATGAACTATACCCTTGTATATATCAAAACCGACAGCAGCAGCATAAACAGGGTATATAGCGTAAAAATAACAGGCTGCACCGATGATTACTGCTATGGGGAGATACTACCTTAAAAAGATATTTCCTCCCGTACAGATTGGGGGGCTGTCGGGAGGAAATGCCTACAGACCGCGGCGGGCGGTAGATCGCCTTGCTCTGTGATCTCATTATAGCACTATAAAAGTCCTAAATTTTGTACAAATAAAACCTTCTCCGAAACTCGGAGAAGGTTTTTATTATTAGTCCTCGTCAGGCTCCTCGGGCATATCCCAGTTATGATATACATTCTGGACGTCGTCGTTGTCCTCCAGCATATCAAGAAGCTTCTGCATTTTTTCGGCTGCCTCGGGGTCGTCTATCTTTGTATAGTTGGACGGAACCATAGATACATCAGCCGACACGAACTCGTATTTCTTAGCCTCAAGCTGCTCCATAACGCTGCCGAAATCCTCGGGAGATGTATATATTTCAAATACATCGTCGCTGTCTGCATTGAAGTCCTCAGCTCCCGACTCGAGTGCGTCCTCCATTACCTTGTCCTCATCGTTACCCTCTTTTTCGATAACGATGACACCCTTTTTCTCGAACATAAAGGACACGCAGCCCTGTGTACCGAGGTTTCCGCCGAACTTGTCAAAGTAGTGGCGTACGTCTCCTGCTGTACGGTTTCTGTTATCAGTCAGAGTCTCTACTATAACGGCTATGCCGCACGGACCGTAGCCTTCATAAGTGATCGACTCATAGTTGCTGCCGTCGGTAGAGCCGGCTGCTTTCTTTATAATACGCTCTATATTGTCGTTGGGCACATTGTTTGCCTTTGCCTTTGCTATGCACTCACGAAGCTTTGAGTTTGACGACGGATCTGCTCCGCCGCCCTCACGAACTGCTACTGCAAGCTCTCGACCTATTTTTGTAAAGACCTTGGCTCTGGCGCCGTCTGTCTTTTCCTTTTTTCTCTTTATTGTACTCCATTTTGAATGACCTGACATTTGTTTTCCCTCCGTATCATTTCAGCGCTGCCATAGCAGCCTTTATCATATCTATTTTTTCTCGGAATTTGTCCGCGTTTGCTCTTACCTCGTTTACTACCTTTTCGGGAGCCTTTGCCATAAAGCCCTTGTTACTGAGCTTCTTTTCGTTAAACTCAAGATCCTTTTCGGCGCTCTTCAGCTCTTTTTCGAGTCGCTCAAGCTCTGCCTTTTTGTCAACAAGCTCGTCCATCGGTATATATATCTTCGCATCGGCTGTAATTACCGTTACCGCGCCCTCTATATCAAAGCTTTCGGCAATATTTACCTCCGCGGCGCTTGCAAGGCGTGTGAAGAATATTTTTCCGCTTTCAAAAACGTCCTTGTCCTTTGCTGCAATATATACCTTTGCCTTTCTTGACGGCGGAACGTTCATCTCGGAGCGGCGGTTTCTGATAGCCTTTATTGCGTCCATTATCATATTCATCTGCTTTTCCGCCTCGGGGAAGCTGAGCGCTTCGTCATACTCGGGGTATTTCTGAAGCATTATAGTCTCGCCATCGTGCGGCATAGACTGCCATATTTCCTCGGTTATAAACGGCATAAACGGATGCAGAAGCTTCAGTGTTTCGGTAAGAACATATACAAGCACCTGTCGAGCGCCCTCGGCAGAGCCGTCATTATTCTGAAGTCTTGTCTTTGCAAGCTCTATATACCAGTCGCACAGGCAGTCCCATATAAAGTCATATAGCTTTTGTACTGCCACACCAAGCTCATATTTTTCTATATTCTCGCTTACTTCCTTTGCAAGGGTATTAAGTGTTGAAACTATCCATTTATCGTCAAGTGTAAGCTCATCCGGCAGCTCGTTCTTTACGTCGTAGTCGTCTATATTCATATGGATAAACCTTGCGGCGTTCCAGAGCTTGTTTGCAAAGTTTCTGCAAGCCTCTACCTTTTCGGGTACAAAGCGCATATCGTTTCCGGGGCTGTTGCCCATAACAAGGAAGAATCTGAGTGCATCGGCGCCCATATTCTTTATAACGTCAAGGGGATCTATACCGTTGCCGAGAGATTTTGACATCTTTACTCCGTTGGCGTCACGAACTATACCGTGGATAAGGACTGTATCAAAGGGCTGCATTCCCGTCTGCTCTACTGCGGAGAATATCATTCTTGCTACCCAGAAGAATATTATATCATAGCCCGTAACAAGCACGTCTGTCGGGTAGAAATACTCGAGTTCGGGAGTCTTTTCGGGCCAGCCGAGGGTCGAGAAGGGCCACAGCGCAGAGCTGAACCATGTATCAAGTGTATCGGGATCCTGAGTAAGCTTTTTACAGCCGCATTTCGGGCAGCAGTCCGGCGTCTGCTTCGCAACCACTGTCTCGCCGCAGTCATCACAATACCACACAGGTATTCTGTGACCCCACCAGAGCTGGCGCGAGATACACCAGTCACGGATATTTTCCATCCAGTTATAGTATATCTTATCAAAGCGTTCCGGGACGAACTTTGTTTTTCCGCTCTTTACACATTCTATAGCCGGCTCTGCCAGAGGCTTCATTTTTACGAACCACTGCTTGGAGACTCTCGGCTCTACTATAGTCTTACATCTGTAGCACGAGCCTACGTTATGCTTTATCGGCTCGATCTTTATCAGGAAGCCGCCCTCCTGAAGATCCTTTACTATTTCTTTTCTTGCCTCATATCTGTCCATACCCGTATATTTACCGCACTGATCGTTCATAGTGCCGTTATCTTCCATTACGTTTACAACGGGCAGGTTATGACGAAGTCCTACTTCAAAGTCGTTCGGGTCGTGAGCGGGTGTTATCTTTACCACGCCGGTACCGAATTCGGGCTCTACATAGCTGTCGGCAACTACGGGTATTTCTCTGCCGACCAGCGGCAGTATAACGGTTTTGCCTACAAGGTCTTTATATCGTTCATCATCGGGGTGTACGGCTACTGCGGTATCACCGAGAAGTGTTTCGGGTCGGGTCGTAGCAAGCTCTACATATCCGCTTCCGTCGGAAACAGGATAGCGCAGGTGCCAGAAGGAGCCTTCATGCTCGTCAAAAACGACCTCTGCATCGGATATAGATGTAAGGCAGTTCGGGCACCAGTTGATTATTCTCTCTCCCCTATAGATAAGACCCTTGTCATACAGTCTGACAAAAACGTCCTTTACAGCGTCCGAGCAGCCCTCATCCAGAGTAAAGCGTTGTCTCTTCCAGTCGCAGGAGCTGCCGAGTTTTTTCAGCTGTTCTACTATGGTATTACCGTACTCGGTTTTCCAGTCCCATGCGCGCTTTAAAAACTCCTCTCTGCCAATATCCTCTTTTTCTATGCCCTCTTGCTTGAGTGCCTCTACTATCTTTGCCTCTGTAGCAATAGACGCGTGGTCTGTACCCGGAAGCCACAATGCAGAGTAGCCCTGCATTCTTTTAAATCTGATAAGAATATCCTGCAGCGTCTCGTCCAATGCGTGACCCATATGAAGCTTACCCGTAATATTCGGCGGCGGCATCATTATACAGTAGGGCTTTTTATTTTTATCGACCTCTGCATGAAAGTAGCCGTTATCCTCCCAGAATTTGTAAATTCTATCTTCAAATTCCGACGGGTCATATGCTTTCGCAAGTTCCTTTGCCATATACTTTCCCCCATTTAGATTTCTTCATTCTTCCGTATGCCCCATCAAAACAGCATACAACACCCTATTATACCCCTCTCTACCTTCCCCTGTCAAGCGCACGGCGCGTGCTCGCGCTGAGCAACGGCGCGTGCTCGCGCTGAGCAATTCGCGCACTCGGGTGGATGTTACCGCCTACCTTATTGGCACGCGTACGAATTTGGTTTATTATACCTCTCCATCCGCGTCACGGCGCTCAGGGCGCCGCTTAGCGCTGCTTTATGGTGGAGATAAGTATATTTATCTACTCTACTTATTGTTTCCAAAAAAACAGTACAGCGAGTATGACGTGTGTTTGCGTAAGCATTATTACTTTTTCAGTCTTAAGTTTTCAGTCTTCAGTAATTAATATTGTCGGTACACAAAGCAGAATAGACA
>JAHKXX010000085.1 GCA_020627425.1 bacterium | reverse complement strand
GGACAATAAACCCCGCTCGTTCGCGTGCCGATAGGTAGGTGGTAACATCAATCAGAGTGCGCGAATCGACCGCGGAGGCACTCCGCACGCGCCGGGTACTGCACCTTGATGGATTGGGGGTTTTGTGATATAATAGAGAAAGATAGTAAAAGGGGATGAGCAGTAATGAAAATAACAGAGAATAAAAGCTTTGATGAAGAGCGTGCCTTCTATGGGGAGAAGGATATTTTGCTCAGGAATGTGCGCTTTGAAGGTGAAAGGGACGGAGAAAGCGCATTGAAGGAATGCGAAAATGTTGAGGCTGAGGGCTGCTTTTTCAATCTTCGCTATCCGTTCTGGCACGATAAAAACGTTATTATCAATGATTCCGAAATGACTTCTTTTTGCAGGGCTGCATTGTGGTATAGCAAGGGAATAAGAATAAGCAGATCAAGACTATTCGGGATAAAGGCACTCAGAGAGTGTAAGGATATAGATATAACCGATAGTATAGTACGCTCTCCCGAATTTGGCTGGCGCTGCTTTGATATAAGAGCAAGGTCTTCGGAATTTGAAAGCGAATACTTTATGCTGATGTCCGGAAAGCTTAAATTTGACGGGATAAAGCTATCCGGTAAATATTCCTTCCAGTATGTGGAGGACGCAGAGCTTACCGGCTGTACCCTTGATACCAAGGATGCATTCTGGCATTCAAAGAATGTTACCGTCAGAGATTCACTCGTTAAGGGCGAATACCTCGGTTGGTACAGTGAGGGTCTGACCCTTGTCAACTGTACCATCACGGGTACCCAGCCGTTTTGTTATTGCAGGGGACTGAGGCTTGTTAACTGTAAAATGACAGACACGGATCTTTGCTTTGAAAAAAGCGAGGTGTATGCCGATATAACTACACCTGTTATTTCTGTCAAGAATCCTCTTAGAGGAAGGATATCGGCGCCGTCAATAGGAGAGATAATCACCGAGCTGCCAGAGTGTAGTGCACAGATAATAGAAACCGACAGATAATGCCGTAATAAAACTATTTCCTGCTACATAGTATTACCATATAATCTATGGTAAGGAATGTTCTCTATGCTGAAAAACTTTTTTAGCGGTGTGCTTATAGGAGCGTCTATGCTGCTTCCCGGTGTAAGCGGCGGTACTACGGCTATAATCGTCGGTATATATGACAGTATTCTTCAGGCGGCAGGCAGCTTTTTTAAAAATCCGAAGAGAAATTTCCTGTTTCTCTTAAACGTAGGTCTCGGTATGTGTCTCGGTGCCGCTGCATTTGCGGGAATAGCCTTAGAGCTTTGCAATTCCTATGCAGTGCAAAGCTCCTTTCTGTTTGTCGGCGCAATACTCGGCAGCATACCTACACTGCTCCGGCGCTCGGGAATAAAGGGCAGCAATAAAAAAACCGTGCTGCTCGGCGTACTGTTTGCCTTCCTAGGCTTTGCGGCAGGACTGTCGGTGTGTTTTATGCCATCGGGTGTGTTTTCCCTGACGGACAGCAGTCTATTATCAAAAATACTGCTTATTCCGTGCGGCGTGGCTATAAGTGCTGCGGTGATACTGCCGGGGATAAGTACCTCTCATGTACTGCTTATACTGGGTCTTTATGAGTCGGTGCTCTCGGCTATAGCAAACAGAGCCGTGCTTTCTCTTGCGCTTCTGCTTTCGGGGGTGATCATCGGCTCGGCGGCGCTTACGAGTATTATGGATAAGTGTATGAAGAAATTCACTGTACAGAGCTACCTCGCGATCTCGGGCTTTGTAGCGGCGTCAGTGTTTTCGGTTTTTCCGAAAGGAGCAGAGGTAAATATAATCCCGCTCTATATTTTTATTGTGCTCTCGGGCTTTGTATTATCTTCGCTGCTCGGCAGATTGGCAGCGAAAAAATAAATTTTCACAGTTTACAATAAAAAATTTTTTTAAAACCTATAGATTTTTTTGTAAAAGTATGTTATCATTTGTTTTGAATGTTCCCGATGTATTTACGGGCTTGATCATTCGCAATTACTCCGTTTAAAAATTTACGGATCTCTATAAAAGCACAGAGGGAGTTTTACCACATGAAACAAAAAAGACTTATAATCGTAACTTCACCGCCGGCTTGCGGCAAAACAAGACTTTCAAAAAAGCTTGCGACAGCTATAGAGCATATAGTTTATCTGGACAAGGACACACTTATACCGCTTTCAAAGCAGATCTTTGCAGTAGCAGGTCAGCCGTATAACAGAAGCTCGGACTTCTTTGAGAAGGAGATCCGCGACTATGAATACGACGTTATCCTTGACCTTGCGTTTGAGGCTCTTAAATATGAAAACTATGTAATGGTCAACGCTCCTTTTACAAGGGAGATAAGAGATAATGACTATCTGGAGAAGCTGCGCGACAGACTCTCAGAGCTTGGAGCAAAGCTGACCGTTGTGTGGATAGTTACAGATCCCGAGGTCTGCCATCAGCGTATGATAGACAGAAATTCGGATCGTGACACATGGAAGCTTGAGCACTGGGATGAGTATATGGCGTCCCTTAATTTCACAATACCCGAAAATATCAGACAGCAGGATGATGAGATGAGCCTGCTGCTGTATTATAATTCTACAGACGAGATGGCAGAAGAGTCATTTGCAAAGCTGATAAAGTATTTTGAGGATTGATATGCCCATCTGCCCGGTGCTGCCGGCATCGGGCAGAGGCTTACCCTTGTCGGGTTTTCATAGTGTAGAGATAGTGCAGGGAAAAATAATCCGACTTCACATAAAAACAGCGTAAGCGGCACCCTGAGTGCCGTGACGCGGATGGCAATGTATAATAAACCAAGCTCGTACGCGTGCCAACAAGGTTGGCGGCAACACTAATTTGAGTGCGCGAATTGCCACCGGCGGCTCGCCGGTGCAAAATACTTGACCCGGAAGAGGCTTTGTGTTATAATAATACTTGTAATGCTTGTGTAGCACAGTTGGTAGTGCAGCTCATTCGTAATGAGCAGGTCACAGGTTCAAGTCCTGCCACAAGCTCCAGATTTTCCCCTTGAACACTGCGTTCGAGGGGATTTTTATTTTATTTAGAATTAATGAAATGCAGCAATTTGGTGTTTATTTGGTGTTTATGGATTAAAAATAAAAAAATCCCGCCCACCTATAGCCATAAAAAGCTAACGGG
>JAHKXX010000084.1 GCA_020627425.1 bacterium | reverse complement strand
TTGGCAGTACTAATAGGTCGAGGGCTTGTCCAAGTGAAACTTGGTTCAGGTCAAAACAAATTCTTTGCGAAGGCTTTATTCAGTTTTCAGGGTGCGATACGCACCATTAGCTCAGTTGGTAGAGCACCTGACTCTTAATCAGGGTGTCCAGGGTTCGAGTCCCTGATGGTGCACCATGATGATCGGAGTCAAGTACGCTTGACCCGAGAACACGGCTCGTTGGTCAAGCGGTTAAGACACCGGCCTCTCACGCCGGTAACGCGGGTTCGATTCCCGCACGAGTCATTTTTGTATATATAGTAACGCCGCAGCGTTACAACAGTTGGTGTTGATGACGCAGGGGGTCCACCCGTTCCCATACCGAACACGGAAGTTAAGCCCTGTAGTGCCGAAAATACTTGGCGGGTGACTGCCCGGGAAGATAGGAAGATGCCAACACAAATATTCCTCCATAGCTCAGTCGGTAGAGCGCATGACTGTTAATCATGATGTCACTGGTTCGAGCCCAGTTGGGGGAGCCAAAAAACGACCGTCCTTTTCAGGGCGGTCAATATGGACCAATAGCTCAGTTGGTTAGAGCAACCGGCTCATAACCGGTTGGTCCGGGGTTCGAGTCCCTGTTGGTCCACCAAAGCGAAGATCCTGACACGTTAGTGTCGGGATTTTCGCTTTGTATTATTCATTTTTAAGTTTTAAGTCTTAAGTTTTCAGTAATTTCGTGTCAGGATCTTCTAAATGAATACTGAAAACTTAAAACTGAAAAATGAATAATGGTTGTGTATCCAAACTTTTTCTGAAACATAGAAAAGTATGAATTAAGAGTATAAGAATAAAAATAAATACGCGAGTTTAAGTTATACGCCGTGTGCCGAGAAGGTGGGCAGTGTCGCGCTGCCGCGGGGTCAACCAACACAAATAATCCGAGCTTTTTGCTTTTATAGGCGAAAAGCTCGGATTATTGGCTCTATTCAGTTCTTTGAAGTAGCAAATAATTATTTCGTTAGTATATGTAAATACTCAATTGTTGAATCTGATTTATTAAAACGATTGGAATCTGCTTTAAAACGCTGATAACTTGTTTGCGCTAAATCATAATGTCCGTATTTTCCCATTATACTTTCTATTTCATCAACAGTCATAAGACCTTCATTATTATATGATAGAAAAATATATTTGAAGTTTGCATTCTTTATCAAGAATTCAAATTCCTCTTTAACGGTGTTTTTAGAACAGTATTTAGATTTAGTATATGATCTTAATCCCGTTTTTCCTCTTGGCTCAAACGGTTTGTATTCTGCAATTGTATTTAATAAATGGTAGTTTGCTCCGTACTGGCGGGCGTTATAAGGAGGATCCAAATATAAAATATCACCTGATATTTCTTTTATTAATTCATTTGCATCCATTTGGTAAACAATATGTTGATTTTCGTTTATTTCAAATTCCGCCCCTTGTATTACCAGCTCTTGTTGAGCGGATTTTTTTAGTTTCTTTAAATAAGCTCCATATACTGAAGCAGTGTTTGCTACTTTATCGGCAGATTCTAATAAACTACAAAGCAAATAATAGTATAAATTATAGTCAATGCTTTGTTCACAAAGCCAGCTTTCTATCTTTTTTCTTGCCGAATCGATCTTTTTCCCATTATAATCGGAAAAATATTGTCTTTCCCCGCTGCCTCCAAGACAATAATTTTTATAAATAAATCCGTCATCGACTAAGGGAATGCTGTTTAATTCTTCAATATATTTTGCTTTGTTTTCTATGGGTCGGTGGTTCTCTATATAATTTTTATTCAGTATATAGCTATAGTATTCAATATCATTTGATATTACTTTTTTTACTTTTGATTTAAATGTACGTCCTACAATCCCGGTCCCAGCGAATATGTCACAGAAAGTACAGTTCGATAAATCGTTTCCGCAGGTTGAAGATATAGTTTGCGGTAAAAAATCACTGCACAGCTTCAATTTTGATCCGATATAATTCATATTTTTAATCCTTGCATTATTTATTCTGCTTCTCCATATAACTTAGTCATGATATAGTCCGTTGTATGCTCCGAAGCTTCCTTTGTTATTTTCTTTATTGATGATTTTCTGTATTCTACAGGATCATATTGGTAACAGCCAACACATCCAAGTACATCGTTGTAGTTTTCATCGCCTTCATAAAAAGCATAAGGATTACCTTTTATGTTCTTTGCGTTCCAACGTTTATTTGTTGCCTTGCATTGCTGACATATCTGTCTTTTGGCATCGTTCGCAGCCTTGCATAACGGTTGGAAATCTTCTTTTTTCTGAGTTGCTAAATCTGATACTCTCCAGTCATCTTTTCTGCCATCCTTATGATCTATTTCGATTTTTGTGTTTTCAGATGTTCCTCTTACTCCAAGCATAACACATTTTTCGTTTTTATAATAATCTCTGATGTCTGATCTTATGTTTTGATTAAATGTCTTTTTTGTATTAAATCCGTTCAATCGGATCGCGTCAATAGAGGTCCCCTTAGTAATGCTTTTGTTGAATTCAACATTATACTTCTTTGCTAAAGCAGAACTCGCTCTGCACCACGAACCCCCGTTACCCAACTGTAAGCTCTCATATTCCCCTTTAAACTCATTGACACTGACCCATCTTGATACACCATTGTCATCCGGCATTGCTAATTTAATAAACAGTTCTTTTTTTGTCATATTACCATTCCTTTTTAAAAACAAAAATATACTCGTGCTTAAACAAATAATAATCACTTTTTAGCGCCCGATATTTCCAAATACCGTTTGCGCCTATTTTTCCACGATTACCTTCAATGTTTTTTACTATTATACCCTTCATTTTACATTTGAATTGTTTTTTTATAGCATACATCAGATAAAAACCTAAAGGGATAACCTCGCTGTTACGATATATATCACCGGCAACTACTACAAAATAGCCGCCTTTTTTTAAAAACAACAATCCATTAGACATTGAAACAATAAATCTATCAATAAATTCATTCATATCATTGATATTTGACAGATCATTTGGATCGTTGGTAAATTTAATTATATTCCAATACGGCGGATGAGATAGAAGTAAATCCACCTTTTCGCTGTTTAATTGATCAAGATTATGTGAAACTATTCTTTTAAAATTTTCGGTATCCGTGTTGTCACAATAATTATTATAGAATTTTATAGAAGTGGTGGATTCCATTTTGGAATTGACATAATTTACAAGTTCAGAGTTTATGTCTGTACCAATAAAATTTCTATTCAATTTTTCACACTCGAAAAGTGTGGTTCCACTTCCGGAAAAAATATCAAGAACTATATCATTAGTCTTTGTATATCTTTTTATCATTTGATAAGGTATCTGCGGCACAAAATTCCCATGATATATATTTGAATGTTTACCGCTGGAGTCACGCTTATTAATGATCCACAAACTATCAACATCAATATCCGTAGTGTGCCAATCTTCATTTTGAAAATCAAACAAAGTCATCATCCCAAATCATTATGTATTAATTCATTTTAGCACACACCAATAATATTTGCAATGATAAACTCTACGCTTATTGAAAGCTTGTGCGCGAATCGACAGCGCAGGCACTGCGCCGCGAATTGACAGCGCAGGCACTGCGCCGCGAATCGACCGCGGAGGCACTCCGCCGCGAGGGTTAGTGTAAAATAATTCTGGGTGTTTTGGAATAGGTGCAAGTAACGCGATTTAGTAAGCAGAAAAGACAAATACACTTATTCTCACATCAAAGCAGCGCTAAGCGGCGCCCTGTGCGCCGTGACGCGGACGGAGAGGTATAATAAACCAAACCTGTACGCGTGCCACAAGGTAGGGATACTACCAATTCGAGTACGCGAATTGACAGCGCAGGCACTGCGCCTTGACAGGGAGAAGGGAGCGATGGTATAATTTAATGTAAATTTAAATGTGTCAGAGGAGTAATTTATATGAATTCCCGGTTTTATGATCCGTCGCTTGACCCGAAGCCTTATGGAAAGAATAAGGAGTCAGTGAAGAAAGCACTGCGAAGTCCGGTTACGGTGATCGCGGCACTGATTACTACAGTTGCGGCAGTGGTGTTCGCAGGAATTATAGTGTTGTCTATTATCATCAGCAGCCAGCTTATGGATATGGCCAATGAATTTGTGTCATATTTATCAGGAAACGTCCTGGGTGATCAGGTAAGTGATATTACCGAAGTGTCTTTCAGGTCCTCATTCGGAGCTTCCTATGCATATATGGGTATTTATTTCGTAAGTAACCTTTTGTGCGGTATAGGACTGTTTGTGGCATTCTTTAAGTCCATCAGTAAAAAAGAAACCGCGTCTCCGAATGTTGGTATGAGCCTCGTGCAGGCACATTCTATAATACATATCGTTATTTTTGCGTTTGGTACACTGGGAGCGTTTGTTTCATTTATCTTTATCTTTCTCGGTGGTCTGGGCATTTCGTCAATGTTGTCCGGTGCGGAACTTGATTCGAGTATAACCGGCACAGGAAACAGTATCTTTATTGCCCTTATCATACTTACCGGTGTGCTCTTTGTTTACGGACTTATGTCGCTGCTGTGGTCAATTGGACTTACAGTCTCCTGTGCCTCTGTAAAGAGGACCTTTAATGCAAAGGGCGTCTACAAAGGCGGCGTAGGCCTGCTTATGTTCTCGACTATCGCACTGACCGTTATAGACGTTGCTGTTGTCGCTCTTTCTTTGATCGGTCTTTCAGCATCACCCGACTTTACAGGCAAAGCGTTTCTTACTATACTTGCTGTTTCTGTACCTTCGTTCCTGCTGCTGTACAGATTCTCGATAATGCTTGTATTTACCGTTTATAAGGGATACGCCAGGAGCCTTGCCGATGAAAACAAGGCACTTATGCAGCAGGTCTCTGTACCTCAGCCTGTTGCACCTCAGCCCGTTCCCTACACAGCACCGCAGGGATATGCCCCTGTACCACGCAGCACTTATCCTCAGCAGTACCCCGCAGCTGTAAACGCTCCTGTTAATCAGATGCAGAGTCCCTATATGGCACCGCCGCAGCCCGTATATCCGGCAGGCGGCAACATTCCTCCTGCCGTTTCCCGTCCTCCTATGCCTGCCGCTAATGAAATGTCGGGGCAGACTGTTGCCGCAGCTGCTGCTACAGTTGCAACAGCCGCAGTTGTAAATGAAACGGCTGAAAGGGCAAAACCTGTCTCGATAGATAAACCCGAACCCAAGCCCGAACCGGCAGCCGAGCCAATAATCGAAGAACCCAAGCCCGAGCCTCAGCCTATAATTGAGGAGACCAAGCCCGAGACCGAGTCCCAGCCTATAATTGAGGAAACCAAGCCCGAGCCTCAGCCTCAGCCTATAATTGAGGAGACCAAGCCCGAGCCTAAGCCTCAGCCTATAATTGAGGAAACCAAGCCCGAGCCGACAGCTGAACCTATAATAGAAGAAACCAAGCCCGAGCCTCAGCCTATAATTGAGGAGACCGAGCCCGAGCCTCAGCCTATAATTGAGGAGACCAAGCCCGAGCCTCAGCCTATAATTGAGGAGACCAAGCCCGAGCCTCAGCCTATAATTGAGGAGAC
>JAHKXX010000083.1 GCA_020627425.1 bacterium | reverse complement strand
TTGCCTGATCCTTTATACCAAGCTTGTCGAGAGTATCCATAGCTATTTCGTTCATTTTAGAAAGGCTGTATTTATTATTAAAGAACAGCGGCAGCATTACATTCATTACAACGGTTTTGGTTTCTATTAATGCATAGTCCTGAAGCACAAAGCCTATTTTCTCATTTCTCATATGCGCTGATTCCTTATCGCTCAGGCTTGCGGTATTCCTTCCGTCTATCATATACTCTCCGCTGTCATAATTATCGAGCAAGCCGATTATATTCAGCAGCGTAGATTTACCGGCACCCGACTTGCCTATTATCGCGACAAGCTCGCCATCGTCTATATTCAGACTGACTCCACTTAGCGCCGCGAATTTCTCGGCTTTTCTTCCGCGTGAAGCTTTATAATATTTATAAAGATTATTGATTTTAATCATTATGGTTCCTCCTATAAATTTCAACAGGCGTGTTCGATCTAAAGACAATATAAGGCAGTATCATAGCAACCGTAACGGTAACTATACAATAGAGGATTCCAAACCATATATTATTATAGTCAAAAATAACACCTTCATAGCCGGTTACGCCGGAAGCTAAGTTGTTGATCTTTACAGCAACATAGATCGTATTTATTATCACAGAGATAAAAACAGGAATGGACACTCCAAAAACCAGATACAAGAAGCTTTGCCTCCTGCTGCACCCACACAAATAATATATGGTATGCTCGCGCAGCTTTTTATAAACGGTCATAACCGCAATACTTATCAGGAGAATGGTGGAAACCGCCAGCATAAAAATCGGAGTTACAAGTCCGGTTATCAGATCCTTCTGAATTTTATCATGCGTGTTTTTTAATATTTCATCATAGGATTTGTATGACCCTACGGATTCATATAGATCCCTTACAGCATTTCTTTGGGCTGAGGTACAATCGTTGTCGTATAAAACAAAAAAAGATAACCCCAAGGATCTGGGTTCAACATTTTCGGGAAGCATTTTTCTGTTGCTCTCGTTGTCATCAAGCATTACAAAATTTGCTTCAACCAGAAAATCGCCTGATGAGACCTCATCCGAAATACTAAAGTAGTCAGGCGCATACCATGGATATCCAACCTTGCCTACAACCTCTACTTTTAATGTCTCTTTTACATTCGGAAACGCAAGCTCTATTTTTGATCCAACCGGCAAATCGTTAAAGATCGCTCCGCATACTACTGCTTCAATGCAGTCTGTGCTATTTTTTGAATGTGTAAACCATCTTCCTTCTGACAATATATTATTAAAGGCTTCCGTCATGTACCTATTATAGAAATCCAAATTCACTACAGATGAACGAAAATATGCCGCGGTCTTTGAGGAATCTGCTACACCCTTCACACCTTTAAACGAGGATATTTTGTTTATGAGCTTACCGGAACCGTGATTATACTGTTCGTCCATATTAAGCGATACCGGATCCAGCATAAAATAATCACTGTCAGCAAGCGATTCGTTAGATAAAATATATTCGGAAAACGTAATATATCTGTAGCTTCCGATCATATTCTCTACTGATATAAGAGAGTATGTAAGAATAACAACTAAAATAAGGGAAGAAATAACATTTCCTGACAAATTATTTATCAGCATAATTATTTTTTTCATAATTGCCTGTTCCTCGCTTCCCTGATATTATTTTTGTAATATCCTACAAAAAACGGAATATTCACTAACAAGGAAACTAAAAGAATTATCAGATAAATATTCAAATAATCCATAGGATAATAAACTATATTACCGTAAATATTTACCTTTGAAAATACCGGTTGATATAGAATACTGTGCAGCAGCACCGCCGACAATACGGAGCCTGTAACCAATATAATGTTTTCAAGAATTACAATTTTTAATACATCTGACTTTTTAGCTCCTACCATCATCAGTATAACGTTATTTTTATGTGATAAAAGCATCATATATTTCAGCAAAAACATAAACGCTATCAATGATATCGCTGCAATTGCCGTAATTCCTGAAAAGCCCATTTTATTGCCGTCATTCTCCGTATTATACCAAACCTTTGGTGGTTCTACATATACGTCTGTTGACTTGAATTTTTTACTTATATTGTTTTCAAGATAATCCGAATATCTGTACATCATATTTTCCGACAATTTATTTTCAGTATAGATTTTTATTTGCGCTATTCGAACACCGCTGCTAAACAATTTTTCCACAGGTATTATATAATGCTCTACTGTCTGTTTTGATACAACATTATATGTTTTATTTGCAATTTTAATTGTATCGGGCTTATTCTTAGGAGCTACCGCTACAAGCTCATGCTGCTGAGCCTCATTAAATATCTGCGGCTCAGGATATGCATAAACATTCGCATTGTTGTTTAAATATGCTTCCACGATCATGAATTTATGTCCGCCAAAACCGATAATCTCTGCTTCTGTCAAATCGGTAAAATAAAGGCTTGTTTTGTTATCTTCATTATCAAATTTTATACTATCATTACCGTTTTCGTCCAATACAGAAGAAAATATAATATCCTGAATCTTACAATTTCCTTCATATTCAGCCATTTTAATTATTTCATCTTTATCTATTATCTGAGGTATTCTCAAATTTATCGTATATGCTCTTATTTCCGAGAAATCATCATAAACTCCGTTCTTAAAGCTAAATAAATTTCCATAATAAAAAATAATAGTAATTGAGCTTGCCAATATACCAAGAAAGAACAATATAAAAATCAACTTATTCTCTACAAAGTGTGTGGCTATTCTGCTTATAGTAAGTCTGAATATCTTCATAATACTCCTCTCGACTGATTTATTAATTCAAAGCTCTGGTTTCAACACATGAACAGGCAGGCACAGGTGAGCGATCGCCTATGCCTGCCGACTCCAAAACCAAGCTAAAACCTTTGAGTGCCTACTTGTTAACCACATAAGGCACAAGGACACCTCGCTGTGATCACATTAACACAAATCGGCAATCATCGGATTAATATATAAAGTAATTAAATCCTTTATAGTTATTTGAGCCATCTGTTCTTGCCCCGGCAAATCTGACATTTTGTGCTGTATCGACACCTGACACAGCCGCATTGGCAGTTCTGATATACCGGATAGCTAAATTATATAATTATTATTCACATCTGTCAAACATATTTCGTGTAAAAATTCACACGAATATTAAACGGCTTTTTCAGCATATTCACTAATGCTTTTTCTATTCCTAATAAATTCTCGTGTTTTACAACAATTTATAACATTTTATTGCAAATAATAATATTTTCCAACGAAAAATAATATTTATAACAATTCCCGTGCTTTTATTTATGGTAAAAGCACGGGAGGTGTTTTTCTGCTTTTTTACTTTTCTACCTGCTCGGGAGAAACTATCCTGCCGTCAGATATTTCTATCTTTCTCTTGCACTGATCCGCTACTATGGGATCGTGGGTGATGATTATTATTGTTTTGCCCTCGTCGTTAAGGCTTCTGAAAAGCTCCATTATCTCGCCGCTCGTCTTTGTGTCGAGCGCACCCGTAGGCTCGTCCGCGAGTATAAACGACGGGTCGTTGACTATTGCGCGCGCTATCGCTACACGCTGCTTTTGTCCGCCGGAGAGATGGGCAACCTTTCTGTGGGAGAGATCGTCTATATTGACAGCCTCGAGCGCCCTGTTTACTTTTTCGTCTATCTCGCGGCTGCTTAGCTTGTCAAACAACAGCGGCAGCATAACATTCGTTTTTACATTATATTTTTCAAGCAGTGAATAATCCTGAAGCACAAAGCCTATCCTTTGGTTTCTGAGCTTTGCGGCTTTTCCGTCGGACAGGGTGCTGACGTCAATACCGTTCAGCATATACTCTCCGTCATCATAGCTCTCTATAAGTCCTATGATATTGAGCAGGGTTGATTTTCCTGCTCCCGAGCGCCCCTGTATTGCCACCATCTCGCGGTCGTTTACTGTAATATCTATACCGCGCAGCGCATTGACCTTTTCTTTTGAGCCTTTAATTGTATAAGTTTTTTTCAAATCTCTGATCTCTATCATTTTTAATTCACTCCAAATCTCTGAAATTTCTGTAAGAATCCAATATCGGCTTTCTGATATAGGGTATGAAAAACGGCAATGTAGTCAATGCCGAAAGTAACACGACCGAAACCAAAATGACAATATATGCCAATATATCAAGTCGGTAGAAAAACACAGCCGACAGATCCGCAAGCAGGTTTCCGCTGATGGTAAGAATTGATGTTTCAAGCAGGCATATAGTTATGACCTTTCTCTTTGACGCGCCAAGCATACTGAGTATGACATTTTGCTCACGGTTCAGATCAAAGACGCATTTATAAAGGTATGCACACCCGCAAAAGCAGATAGCATATATAAGTGTTGCTTCCAGCAGCTTTAAGAGCAGAAGCTCTGCAGCCCATGATGTTCTCTGTTCCAGATACTGTTCATAAAGATCCGGGACGGACGAAAACACTTCGACAAAAATCCTGTTGCATATTATCGTTCCTGCACAATAAAACGTCATTATAAGCTTATGTTCAACAAAATTCTTCCTCAGGCGCATCCATGTAAGCAGCAGATATTTTTTCATAGGTACTCTCCTTTCCTGTTATTTCCCCTTTTTTCGGAGATAGGATAACGTGCTGTTTTGTCTCGTAATTATAAAGTACGGTATTATACTGCTGACTATCAGTATAGCGAGCATCGCGAGCCATACATACAGATAGCAGTTCGCCCCTATGATCAATGTTTCATAATTCCTATTAGGCATCAGACCGTTTTCTATAATATAAGAATGTACGAGCATTATCGCTGTGACTATCAGTCCGGAGATGAGTATGGGGGTGGCACCCGATATAAAGTACGTTAAAAAGCTCCGTCGTCTTGTACAGCCACACATATATAGTACACAGAACTCCTTTTCCTTCATCTTTGCGTTTATCGCATATATAGCCGTGATTATAAACATCGCTATCAGACTGTATCTTAGGCAGTCCCGGACTATATTTTTTATTTGCCATCCTAATAATAAGTCAAGATCATTAAACAGTTTAAATGGATAATAGGAATTTACCTTTACGTCCTCATAGGTTTGGTTATTTTGTTCGAATACTTTTTTGTTAATTCTATCATAGATATATTTTGCATAAAATTCCCTGCACTCTTCCTTTTCTTCCTCAGTCGTTCCGGGCTTATATATAACAAAGGCATAAGAAGTATAACGTTTCATCTCCAAACCAAAGGTATCCAAAGATGTTTTGCTGTCAAGCAGAAATATTCTGTTATAATTAGTTAAATCCATATCGGCTCTACCTCTAAAAAGCAGCGTTCTATACGGTGCCGCTACCTTGCCGACAACATGGACTTTTTTGGGCTTTGTGTTATATATAACGTCTATGTCCTCTCCTATTTTTACATCCTTAAAAGCCGCACCGCAAACTACCGCATTCGGGTATTTACTTGTCTGTTCTACCTCTGTAAGTTGTTTTCCCTCGGAGAGCTTGTACTGAAAAAATTCGGCAGTAGCCCTGTTAGTCATAACATAGCCTATTTTCTCTCCCTGATATTCGTCCTTCCCCATATCTTGGATACAATAATACAGAAGCTTATCAACAGGCTCTAACTTTTCTACCTGTGAATATGGATCATCCTCCATAATTTCTTCCATTCTTTTTTCATAATCCTTCATTTCAACCATTTTTACATTGTTTTTTTCTTTTATGTCACCGAATAACCAATATTGATCGCTGAGATAACTCTCGTAATCTTTATAGATATTGATAACATCCGAATCTGACAGCTCGGGAGACTCAAACATCTTTGCAGAATTTATCTCACTATCATAAAAACCAACGGAGTTATATATAATAATACCTATGCTGACAAGTATTATCATCACAATGATTGACTTGAACCAGCCATGAAATATCCGGTTTGTTTTCCTTGTTCGTCTAAACATAATAAATATCTCCTCGTATGTTTTTATCGTAACATTAAGGGTTCTGTTACGAGCAGATATTACCACAAAAAAATCCGTTTGTCTTAA
>JAHKXX010000082.1 GCA_020627425.1 bacterium | reverse complement strand
TACACCAAGCAGAAAAGACAAATACACTTATTCTCACATCAAAGCAGCGTCAAGCAGCACCCTGTGTGCTGTGGCGCGGAAGGAGAGGGACAATAACCCCCCGCTCGTACGCGTGCCGATAAGGTAGGCGGTAACAAAATCTACAGTGCGCGAATCGACCGCGGAGGCACTCCGCCGGAGGCACGCGCCGCCGCTTGACGGGGGAGGGAGAGTGTGGTAAAATAGGATGGAATGTAAGCTTTATGAGGTGTAAGAATGTATGTAAATGTAGTCGGAGCAGGACTTGCCGGGTGTGAGGCGGCTTATCAGATCTCTAAAAGAGGTATCAGGGTAAGACTGTTTGAGATGAAACCAAAAAAGATGACACCGGCACATAAAAGTGAGAACTTTTGTGAGCTTATCTGCTCCAATTCGCTGAAGGCAAACAGAATAGAAAGCGCCGCAGGACTTTTGAAGGAAGAGATGAGAAGAATGGATTCTCTGCTGCTGCGCTGTGCCGATAGAAATGCCGTTCCGGCAGGCGGTGCGCTTGCTGTCAATAGAGAGCTTTTTTCAAAGGACGTTACCGATTACATAAAGAACGACCCGAATATAGAGATTATCGAAGAAGAATTGACCGATATCCCGCTTGATGCTCCTGCCGTGATCGCGACAGGACCGCTTACGAGCGACGCACTTGCCGAAAAGATCAGAGAAAGGTTCGGTGAGAGCCTTCATTTCTTTGACGCGGCTGCGCCTATAGTTGCGGCGGATAGTGTTGATATGGATAACGCATTTTTTGCCTCGCGCTATGATAAGGGTGAGGATAACGCTTACATCAATTGTCCTATGAATAAGGAACAGTATGAAGCATTTCACTTTGAGCTTGTCAATGCAGAACGCGCCGACAGACACGACGTAGATGTACAAAACCCGAAGGTGTATGAGGGTTGTATGCCTGTCGAGATACTCGCACAAAGAGGACTTGATACACTGCGCTTCGGACCTATGAAGCCTGTAGGACTCAGAGACCCGAGAACAGGACACAGACCGTGGGCTGTTTTGCAGCTTCGTACAGAGAATAAGGAAAAAACCATGTATAACCTTGTCGGATTTCAGACGAATCTCAAATTCCCCGAGCAAAGACGTGTGTTTTCTATGATACCCGCTCTTAAGAATGCTGAGTATGTACGTTTCGGGGTCATGCACAGAAACACTTTTCTGAACTCTCCGAAAATACTGGACCCCGATTATTCCGTAAGGAATATGCCGGGACTTTTCTTTGCCGGACAGATAACCGGCGTTGAGGGCTATATGGAGAGCGCTGATTCCGGTATGATGGCAGGTATAAATGCCGCAAGATTTTTAAAGGGCGAGCCTTCGCTGATATTGCCGGAGGTAACTATGACCGGTGCGCTGTCGCGCTATATATCCGGCTCAGGCTCGGAGAATTTTCAGCCGATGGGCGCAAATATGGGTATACTGCCTGCTCTGCCTGTACAGATAAGAGATAAAAAAGAAAGAGCGGCTCAGCTTGCAAAAAGGGCGCTTGATTCCCTTTTGCAGTGCAATATAATATGAGAGGAAGTTTTGTATGAAAGTACTGGTAGATGCATTCGGCGGGGATCATGCTCCGCTTGAGGTACTAAAGGGCTGCCGGGACTGCCTGGAGGTCTATGAAAACCTTGATATAGCTCTTGTCGGCAGCACTGAAAAAATAAATAAATGTGCCGAAGAGAATAATATAGATATTTCTCGTCTGGAAATATTCGATGCCCCCGATGTTATCACCATGGAGGACGAAGCCGGCGAAATACTTAAATCAAAGAAAAACTCTTCTATGGCTGTGGGACTCAGACTTCTTGCAGAAAACAAGGCGGACGCCTTTTTGTCGGCAGGAAACAGCGGAGCCCTGATAATGGGCGCTACAATGATAGTAAAGCGTATAAAGGGTATAAAGCGCCCTGCGTTTGCGCCTGTAATGCCCACCTCGAAGGGTCCGGTGCTGCTTATTGACAGTGGTGCAAACATCGAGGTTCGTCCGGATATGCTTTTGCAGTTCGGAATAATGGGCTCCATATATATGGAGAATGTGCAGCACGTCGAAAAGCCGCGTGTGCTGCTTGCGAATGTCGGTACAGAGGAGCATAAGGGCGGAGAGCTGCAGCATGAAGCCTATAAGCTGCTGAAAAATTCCGATATAAACTTCCTCGGAAATATAGAGGCAAGGGATATACCGGCAGGAGAGGCGGACGTAGTAGTCTGCGACGGCTTTACGGGCAACATAATTGTCAAAATGTACGAGGGTGTTGCTAAAGAGCTGGGCAAAAAAATAAAAGGTCTGTTTTTCAAAAACGCCAAGACAAAGCTTGCGGCGGCTGTGCTCAGCAAGGATATAAAGGAACTAAAGGAATACTTTGACTATAACAAATACGGCGCCGCTCCGGTCATGGGCGTATCAAAGCCCGTACTGAAGGCTCACGGAAGCGCAAAGGCATATACAATTGTAAGTTCGATGAAATCAGTGATCGATTTTACAGAGAACAATGTTATAGGACAGATAGGGAGCGAGGTAGCTGCTCTGAAGGCAAAGGGAGATGAGAAATAATTGAAGGAGCTTCAGAAGAGAATAGGGCATAAATATAAGGATATTTCACTTCTTGAAAATGCTTTGACACATTCATCCTTTGCAAACGAATCGAAGAGCGGTCTTAAGAGCAACGAAAGACTCGAGTTTCTGGGCGACGCGGTGCTGAGTATAGTTGTTTCCGACTATATATACAGAAACTGTCCGAAGCTGCCGGAGGGAGAGCTTTCAAAGCTGCGTGCCTCCCTTGTGTGCGAAAAAAGTCTTTGCAGGTTTTCGCGCGCTTTGGGAGTAGGAAACTACCTGAAGCTCAGCAACGGCGAGCGCAACCTTAAAGGAAACGAAAGACCGTCTATTCTTGCGGATGCGTTCGAAGCGATAATTGCGTCTATTTATCTTGACTCGGATATAGAAGAGGCAAGAAAATTTATACTGTCGTTTGTAGAGCCGGAGATAAAGAATCCGAAGCCGAGGGCTTTTAAGGACTACAAAACGACATTACAGGAAATAGTACAAAAAAACCCCGAGGAAAGACTGTCGTATGTACTTACCGGCGAGTCCGGTCCCGACCACGACAAGCACTTTTCCGTAGAGGTTCATCTAAATAATAATATAATAGGCAGAGGCGGCGGCAGAAGCAAAAAAGAAGCCGAACAGCAGGCTGCCAGAGAAGCTTTGGAGTTGATGGGATATTGAAGCATTCAAATGTAGCGCTATTTGTACCTCATAACGGCTGCCCTCATCAGTGCAGCTTTTGTAATCAAAAGGAAATAACAGG
>JAHKXX010000081.1 GCA_020627425.1 bacterium | reverse complement strand
TTCACTATGATGATGCCCTTTGCCCTGCTTATTTATCTCAATTTCATTCAAAAGCAGCGATACAAAAAATGCTTTCTTGCAATGTTCGCTCTTTCACTTGCAAACTTCATCCTGTGGACTATACTGCACTTTACCGGAATACTATCCTTCCAGAAGTCTCTCATCCCTATAGATACGGTTCTTACCGTGGTAGTGCTGAGTGTGCTTATTACCGTAATACTTGACGCCAAAAAGGGATTTATCAGGGATTATCAATTCACGGCATTCGGCTTTGCCGCTTTTATGATAACGGCGATCGTACAGATCATACTGCTTGTTTTCTTTGGTGATGACATAAGCGGTATACCGCTTATGATCGGCATTTCGATGCTGCTTGTTTTTGTTATTATACAACAGGTCTGCGATCTGAAAAAGATCGGCAAAGAGTTACAGAATAAGATCGATATGCAAACAGAAGAAAAGGAACAAATGCTTATTCACATAGTACAGACCCTCGCCGGTACTATCGACGCAAAGGACACCTATACAAACGGTCATTCCGGTCGTGTTGCCAATTATTCCACAGAAATAGCAAGACGTTACGGCTACAGCGATACAGAGCTTAATGATATTTATATGATCGGGCTGCTTCACGATATAGGCAAAATAGGCATACCGGACGCCGTTATAAACAAGCCCTCTGCCCTTACCGATGAGGAGTATAAGATAATAAAGCAGCATCCTGTCATGGGAGCAAAGATACTCAGTAACATAACGGAAAAGCCCGAGCTTTCATCGGGCGCCCGGTGGCACCACGAAAAGTACGGCGGCGGCGGATACCCGGACGGTATCTCCGGAGAAGAAATACCGGAAAAGGCAAGGATAATTGCCGTTGCAGACGCCTATGACGCTATGACAAGCAACCGAAGCTACCGTAAGCCCTTGCCGCAGGAAACGGTGTATGAAGAGATCAAGAAGGGTAGCGGAACACAGTTTGACCCTCAATTTGCAGAGATAATGCTGCAAATGATCAATGAAGACAAGGACTACAGTATGCGTGAAGTAACAGAAGAATAATGATCGTTTTTGTTATTGTCCTGCGGACTCCCCTGCCGACTGAGATAATAAAATAATATACGCACACAAATTGTAAGGATACAGTTTGTGTGCGTTCTGTTATTTCCGGATAATTTTGCCTTGTGAAAAAATCATCCTTTTCCCTGCTCTACCTCAGCGATCTCATCCTGTGAAGCACTTTTAAGAGAGTATGTATCAAAAGCCGCTTCCCTCGGAAGCTGTATTTCGATCCTGTCCATTTTTTGCAATAAACATTCTCCCGAAGCCATTGATACCCTGAATACATGACCGCCGAGCTTCCTGTCCTGTGAGATAAAATGCAAATGCCACCCTGCGGCGTTTATGCCGTCCATATAATCGGGATAATAAACGCATACCAGCGTTCCGTACAGATTTTCAAAGCTGAAGTCCTTCTGTGTTTTTGAGAGGATATTCTTCAGAGTGACGTGCTGCGAACGGTACGGCGCTCCTGCCCGGGCGTGTATAATGTCAAAAAAGCCGTCTATCCGGGCGATATGGATACTGTTCAGACCGAAATCCTCTTCTATTCTCAGGGTCAGCTCCTGCTTTATGGCTTCAATATCCGTAAGCTTTTCTATATCAAAGCTTCTTCCGTTCTTTACAAAGCCGGAAACAGCAAAGGGCACGCCGGCTTTTCCATCTGCGGGAACTACGCTTCCATCCTGCCTTGCCTGGTAGCATACTCCGTCTATAATTATCATTTCGCCGTCTACGTTCTCGAATGTACCGAGTCCCGTATCGCCGTGTTCAAGTAACTCCTGTACCGTGACAACAGGTCTTGTATATCCGAGCGCCAAAGCCTGCAATGTGGAAGCCTGATATATTTTATTTGTTTTCATCTTTTTCCCCTCAATTTTGTATTCTGTACTGTATTGAAAGCATTACAGCCTGTAATTGACCATCCCTTTTGTTATGCTGCCTGTGCATTTGATCCTTCCTCTGCCGGCTCCTGCGAGGTCTGTGTTTCCTCTGATTTTTCTGCACCCTTGTAGGTAACGCCGTCACCGTAGATAGTTGTCCAGTCGTCCTTCATAGAAATAGCGGTATAGCCGTTTTCCTCACAGGTCTTTCGCATTTTGTCTGCCTTTTCGATATTGCCGTTTTCACGCTCGGTATCGTCACAGCACAGCATAAATGCTGCGCTCTTGTACTTATTGTGGTTGATGGTAAAGTTCGCCATAGCAGAGTCGCCGCCGCTGTTGCCAAATGCAAGAACAGGTTGGACACCGATCTCCTGCTGGATAACCGTGACCTTATTGGTTTTAAGGTTCTTTATAAGGAATTCTCCGCCGGTAACAAGCTTATCATCCTTACCAAAGGTGTAATCCAGACCCTCCTCATCACCCTGACCCGTAGCAACAAGGCTTTCATCCGAGCCGATCATCTGACTGAGGGGGATATTTACCGTACCCTCGGCAAGTCCTCTGGTGATAAGCCGGTCTGTGCCGCTGACGATATAAACCCTGAAGTCGTTCGCTATAAGATAATCAACTACCTCCAGCATCGGCTTATAGAAAGCCTGTCCGTTGGTCATACCTTCATAGCTTTCCATAGGCTGATCTCTGTATGCCTTGACATAAGCGTCAAATTCATCTATCGTCATACCCTTGAAGGCGGTAGCGACAGCCGTACCGTGCTTAACATCCAGTCCGCTCGGATATTCTCCTGTTTCAAAATAGGTCTTGATGATAGCCGCCGTTTCTTTTTCTTCCTTGCTTGCCTTATCCTTATAATCGGGATCCTCCATTACTCTGTGATACAGCAGCTTATGATCGAAATAACCGGGATCGGTCTCACAGCAGAGTGTACCGTCCATATCAAATACGGCAATACGGTTCTCTACAGGTATGAAATCTGAGCCGCTTTCATCCGTGACAGCCTTTACATAATCGGTAAGCTGAGCTTTGAGCGGTGCAGAATCCTTCCAGAGAGAGAGAGTCTCAGCCCCTACATCGGATTCTTTCTTGCTTTCCTCAGCTTTGGATGCATTATCCTTCTCCTCTGCCTTTGAAGAAGCGTCGGATACAGAAGCAACAGAGCTTTCCGGTTTTGAGCCTTCGGTGCTGTTTTGCTTATAACAGCCTGCAAAAGAAGAGATCATAATTGCTGCAAGTAAAACAGCAGTAAGTTTTGTTTTACGGTTTTTCATTTCGATTTTCCTTTCTTTATAAAAAAGTGTAACAGTTTCCCGGTCAGTAGACCACAGATGTACAGATATAATTATAACACCTCTTGTACAACAAAAAAGGAGGGTTTAGACTGATTTTAAAAAATTGTTAGTTCCTACAAAAAATAAAGTAAAAAACAGACAAAATAAACAATGATAATATATTTACTTTTTCAGATATGCTGACGAAACAGGAAACTCAAAATAGGTGTCGGGATAAGGCTCTTTTTCCAATGTAAAATGCCACCACTCGCAGTCTATGGGTGTAAAGCCGTTTCTTATCATTACATTTCTGAGTATCATCCTGTTTTCATACTGTTCATCGGTAATATTCCTGTTATCGGGATGGGATAACCCGCTGAAAAGGTCAAACGGACTGCCCATATCAAGCTCTTTTCCCGTTTTCATATCAAGCAGGGTAAGATCTACCGTACTACCCCTGCTGTGAGAGGAAAGCTTTGCGATATAGCCCTTCAAAAACAGCTCCTGTTTGTCAAGATCAGGGTAAAAATACGGCTTCATCCTGATATCCTGATCCTCTATGCCCCACAGTACAAAATGCCTCACTGCACAGGCAGGGCGGTATGTATCAAATATTTTCAGCCGATACCCCTGCACCATAATTTCATTACTGACAGATTTGAGTGCCCTTGCAGCCTCCTTTGTAATGATCGCACAGGGTTCTTCATATCCGTCTATCCTGTCGCCAATAAAATTATAGGTAGAAAAATACCGTATCTCCTGTACTATTCCCGGTACATAATCCGAAAGCAGCACAAATCCGGACGGATTCATAGTTACTTCTTTTTTGTAGTCTGTTTTCATTTCAAATACCTCCAAAGCAGATCCCGAATGCTCCTTTATTTATCCTATCCGTTTATCAGCGACAGTAATAAAAGTGCCTTATCACATGATCTACCCTCTGCATAAGACTTGTCTATATATAGTATTCTACCACACAGTATCACCAAAGAGCAACTAAAACTTTTTGATACTAAAAAAGACCGATATCGATCTTCATTTGGTCGATATCGGTCTTTCGTTTTCGTTTTTTTCCTTATAGAAAACCTTTCTTTGTGCATGATTGCTGGAGTCCTAATTGGAAATTCGACAAAGCAACTCATTGAGCTTGCCTATATGGTATCAATTCTTTTAAGGCTGTTTTGTTCGCTGTTTGCGGTAAACCTTATTCTTTTTAGCGGGAGACTGAATAGTTACAAAAAATTTATGTCAGTTCTGAGCAAGCAGTGCATTTTTAATCCTACTCGTAAAAACACGCTTACAAGGGATACCCTTGAATCTGATACAAACAGTAGATTAAGAGAAGTGAAAATATTGTCGAACTTTAGTTGAAGAATTACAAAAATATGGTATAATAAATTTGTATATAAAAGTTGTACAGAAATTATTCGTTAGTAATTGTTTTTTCTTCTAATTTGCAGTTTGTGTGAGGTTGAACGATAATATGGCAAAGAACAACGCTAATATCGGATTTGAAAAACAGATTTGGGACGCAGCCTGTGTATTATGGGGACACATTCCTGCGGCTGAGTATAGAAAAGTAATCGTAGGTCTTATTTTCCTGCGCTATATTTCCTCTGCGTTTGAAAAGCGCTACAATGAGCTTGTTGCCGAAGGAGACGGCTTTGAGGACGAGCCGGACGCATATTTAATGGACAACATCTTTTTTGTTCCCGAAAAAGCGCGATGGTCAACCATCTCAGCCGCAGCACATACTCCGGAAATCGGTACTGTGATTGACGACGCTATGCGAGCCATTGAGGACGAGAACAAAACACTGAAAAATGTTCTTCCCAAAAACTACGCGAGTCCCGATCTTGACAAGCGAGTGTTGGGTGACGTCGTTGACCTGTTCACCAATATGGATATGTCCGACACCGAGGACAGCAAGGACTTGCTCGGCAGGACTTACGAATACTGCATTGCTCAGTTTGCCGCATACGAAGGCGTAAAGGGCGGCGAGTTCTATACCCCGTCAAGCATAGTAAAAACCATTGTTGCCATTCTTAATCCTTTTGAAAACTGCCGTGTATATGATCCCTGCTGCGGCAGCGGCGGTATGTTTGTACAGAGCGCAAAGTTTATCCAGGCGCACAGCGGCAACCGTGGCAATATTTCTGTTTACGGTCAGGAGAGCAACGCCGATACTTGGAAGATGGCAAAGATGAATATGGCGATCCGTAGAATCGACGCTGATTTCGGACCGTATCACGCCGATACCTTCTTTAATGATTTACATAAAACGCTCAAAGCGGATTTCATTATGGCGAATCCGCCGTTCAATCTTTCTAACTGGGGGCAAGACAAGCTCAAAGATGATGTGCGCTGGAAATATGGCACGCCTCCTGCCGGCAACGCCAACTACGCTTGGATTCAGCATATGATCCATCACCTTGCGCCAAACGGTAAAATCGGCTTGGTGCTGGCGAACGGCGCGCTTTCTACACAGTCGAGCGGTGAGGGCGATATTCGCAAGAATATCATCGAAGCGGATTTGGTAGAAGGCATTGTCGCTATGCCTACCCAGCTTTTTTACAGCGTAACCATTCCCGTTACGCTCTGGTTTATCAGTAAGAACAAAAAGCAAAAGGGCAAGACGCTCTTTATTGACGCCCGCAAGATGGGCTATATGGTAGACCGCAAGCACCGCGACTTTACCGACGAGGATATTCAGAAGTTAGCCGACACCTTTCACGCCTTTCAAGACGGAACATTAGAGGAAGTTAAGGGCTTTTCCGCTGTTGCAACAACACAGGAGATCGCCAAGCAGGATTATATCCTCACACCCGGTCGTTATGTCGGCATTGAGGAACAGGAGGACGACGGCGAACCGTTTGACGAAAAGATGAAACGCCTGACCTCTGAGCTTTCGGAAATGTTCAAGAAATCGCACGAGCTGGAAAATGAGATCAGAGAGAAGCTGGGGGCGATTGGATATGAAATATAAAACATACACAATGGAAGATGCTTTAGACGCGATTATTGATTACAGAGGAAAAACACCTAAAAAATCCGAATCTGGAATCCCAACATTAAGTGCAAAAACAGTTAGAAATAACTTTATAGACTATAATAACTGTTACTATATATCCGAAGAAGAGTACAAAAGATTTATGGTAAGAGGATTCCCAAAGGTTGGTGATATACTTCTAACCACAGAAGCTCCTTTAGGTATGACAGCAAAACTAAATAGAGCTGATGTTGCACTTGCTCAAAGATTACTAACACTAAGAGGAAAATCGGATATACTCGATAATGATTACTTGTTGTATT